>JBGUQD010000029.1:0-2502 GCA_045130755.1 Candidatus Limivicinus sp.
AAGATTTTCTTTTTTGCCGCCGCATAAGCTTCCATGGTGCCGTGCAGATCAAGATGATCCTGCGAGAGGTTGGTAAACACTGCCACATCAAAGTCGATGCCTGCCACGCGTCTGAGCTCCAGCGAGTGGGACGAGACTTCCATCACCACATGGGTGCAGCCCTCATCCGCCATCTGTTTGAAAAGCTGGTGCAGCTCCAGACTCTCGGGGGTGGTGTGTTCGGTATGGAGAAAGCGCTCGCCGATCATATTTCCGTTTGTGCCGATGAGCCCAACCTTTGCCCCCAGCTTTGTTTCCAGCACATGTTTGAGAATATATGTGGAACTGGTCTTGCCGCTGGTTCCGGTAAAGCCCACGAGCTTCATGCGAGAAGCCGGATTTCCATAGAAGTCGCGGCTTGCGAAGGCAAGACCCTGACGGCAGTTTGCAATTTTCACATAAGGTGTGCCGTCTGTGGGCGCGTCCTCACACAGTACCGCCGCAGCTCCGTTTGCCATGGCCATAGGGATGAAACGATGCCCGTCGGCCTCAAATCCCTTGATGGCGACAAAGAGATCACCGGGCTTTGTCTTGCGGGAATCATAGCTGATGCCGCTGATTGCCAGCGCGGGGTCGGCGGTGCTTTCCAGAATTTCTATATGTTCGAGAAGCTCAGCAAGCTTCATGGTATTTCCCTCCGTTAGTATCTTCCCAAAATCTCCTCATCACTGTCTATGAGCGTTACCTCAACGACTGTGCCATGTTCAAGCAGTGTACCCGTCGGAAAACTCTGGCTGCTGACAGTCTGGTGCTTCGAGTCGGTGATGCTGCTGTGCGTTGTGAGATAAAGGCCGTAGTATGAAAGCGTGTCTCGCGCCCTGTCGAGCTCCATGCCCGTCAGATCAGGCAGCTCCTCCAGATCAGGCGAGATTTCCGCATCAAAATACAAAATGACTTCGGTTCCGACAGCGATTTCCATGCCGGGGGCCGGAAGTTGGTTAGTAACTACGTTTCCCTGGCCGCGCGTCCGATAGCGCAGTCCCGCGCCCTTGAGCAATTCCGCCGCCTCCGGCAGATCGAGGCCCGCACAGGCAGGCATCTGCGCCATGGCGCTGTCTTCAGGATCCGGCTCCACGCCGAGATAGGGCAGGATATCCGCCATCATGCGTCCCACGACCGGGGCTGCCATTTGGCCGCCGCTTATGTATATGCCTGACTTATCCGACGGGGTATCCAGAAAAACCAGCAGGGCGATCTTCGGATCGTCCGCCGGAGCAAAGCCGACAAAGGAGACGATGTACTCCTTCTGCCCTGTCCGGGCTTCGAGGCTCACTTTCTCGCTGGTACCGGTTTTGCCGCCGATGCGGTAGCCGGGAACAGCGGCGTTGCGCCCGGTGCCGTCCAGTGGATCACCCACCACCTGCTCCAGGATCTCACGAACCTTTCGGCTGGTGGTCTCACTGATGACACAGCGAACAAGCTTTGGCTCATGCTCGAAGCTTATACTGCCGTCCGGTGCGACAAGACGCTGAACGACAAAGGGCTCCATGAGCCTGCCGCCGTTGACGCAGGCACTGACCGCAGTAATCAGCTGCAGCGGTGTGATGGTGAAGGTCTGGCCGAAGGAGGCTGCCGCAAGCTGTGACAGGTTTTTCTTCGAGCAGAAGGTGTTTCTGCTCCACCAGATGCTGCCGCTCTCGCCCGACAGATCAATGCCCGTGCGGGCAGTAAGGTTTGCATCCGGGTTGTCTGAGAGCTTCAGGAACCCAAAAGCTTCACAATAGTCGTAAAATCGTTCCGCACCGACACGCTGTCCGATGTTGACAAAAGCCACATTGCAGGAGTGCTGAACTGCCTGAGTGAGGGTCTGGCTGCCGTGCCCGCCGCTTTTCCAGCAGCGGATCGGTGTGCCTCGCCCGGTCACCATGGTGCTGCCGCCGCAGTAAAAGGAATCGCCCGTGCTTACCTTTCCCTCCTCCAAGGCCATGGAGAGAGTAATGATCTTGAAGGTTGAGCCGGGCTCGTAGGTATCGGACAGGGCTTTGTTGCGCCATTGCCGAGCCTGGGCCTCCGCGAGGAGCTGAGAAGCTTCTTCCTTCGTTGTTGTGCTGTCGATGACCGCCTGGTCCTCCGCGCTCACGGCGAGGAAGTTGTTCGGGTCGTAATCCCCCAGTGACGCCATGGCAAGGATCGCGCCGGTGTTCACATCCATGGCGATAGCTCCGGCGCCGTTCAAGGCGTCATAGTCCAATACCGCCTGTCTCAAATGCTTTTCTACATAGTACTGGATGCTGGCATCGATGGTGGTGACAAGATCACAGCCGTCCTCTCCGGGGCGATATTCCTCGTAGCGGTGAAGGAGCATCTCACCGCCGTAGGCGTTGGTAGCGCGCAAGCTCCTGCCGGCGGTTCCCGATAGGGCGTCGTTGTATCTCGCCTCTATTCCCTCCAGACCATAGTTGTCGGTACCGACAAACCCCAGCAGATGACAGGCGAGTCGGCCGTTGGGGTAATAGCCCTTGG
>JBGUQD010000030.1:0-8620 GCA_045130755.1 Candidatus Limivicinus sp.
CAGCCGAGGACAACGCTTTCCTTATCCAAGCTGCGCTTCCTTTTTCAGTCTGCGCCAATGCTTGAAGCCGATCACGGCGCAGGGCACGCAGCAGGGCACCATATGGAACAGCAGCACCCAGCTCAGCCAGTCGACGCCCTGATAGAAATTGCCCTGGTATTCCACGCCTTTCATCAGCGCAAAGTAGGAGAAGTTCCACACGCCCCAGAGACCTGTGGCCGAGCCGAAGAGGTGCAGACCCAGGAAGGACGCGGGCGTGAAGATACCGCCGATCGCCCCGACGAGGGTGGCGGACATGCGGCGGGATCTGGCGAGGAAGATCGTGACAACAGGGAAAATGTACACCGTGAGATTCAGCGCCCAGAGGGAAAGCGGGATGGTATAGCCCCAGTTGAGCGCCTGGCGGATATGGTCGCCGTCGTGGATCAGCACGGCGATGACCATGACGATCCCGCAGATGAACATGGTATGCGCGGTTTTTTCGTCCAGCTTCTTGTCGAGCATGGCGGCGGTCTGTTTGTCGGACATGAGAAAAGCCTCCTTATTAAATTTGCCTTTTGGTTAATATTGACCAGATGGTAATTTTAAATTATCATGGAGACTCAGCTATGTCAAGATAAAGATATAAGAAAAAGCAGGACAATTATGTCCTGCCGGACACCTTTTGGTAGCAATACCCTTGCCTGGACACCGTTTAGTAGTAGACAGACATGTGAAATGCCGAATTTGTCTACCATACAGATCCGGCATTTTTCATATTTATGGGGCCAAAATCACGAAATTCCCTGTAATTTCAACGAAAAATCGCTCCTGCTTGACCGCGCTGGTCTGGCAGGAGCTCTTTTTTTGCCTTATTACTTCAAAAAACTTAGGCACCTTTTGGTGCAAAACAGCTCTGCACAACGCTCGCTTATCCTGATCGGTGCTGTATATGATCGATTCGGGGAGGATGTGAGCATTACAAGAATCGGAAAAAGAAATGCTCTGTCACTGTTACAGTACAGGACAGCCCGGTGTTTCGTGGCTGGGTTCTTCAATTCGAGAAAAAAATGAAGGTAGTATTTGAACGCCGGAGATTATGCCGCGGCTTCACCCGTGGACTGCGTACATTATACTCCGGAGTCCCACCGAGATCTGGGCCTCGCCATAGCCCAAAAGATTCGGGATATGCTGGACGATTGAAAATAATAAAGTGAAATGCCCTGAGAGATGTCAAACAAAGAGAAACAACTAGCAATTGCAATGCGTGTGCTTCCTAAATAATGATTCCCTGTCCTGCATTTTTACAGATTCCACACAGAAACCCCAGCTGATGATAGGTTTTTTTATGGATTATTTCTCTTGAATGATTAGGCACGCATATGATAATATTTATCCATAAAAAGTTCCGCACGGCAGCAGAGCTTGCCGTGCGACTTTTTTAACGGAACTCTTTTGCACATAAAATCATTACTGTATTAAAGGTTGTGCGGATGTGTCAGAGCAGAATAACGTACTGTTGAATATACGGGATCTCTGTGTGGAATTCCGAACTGCTGAGGGAACCATCCAAGCGGTCAGTCACCTCGACTATTCTCTCCGCGAGGGGGAAAAGCTCGGAATCGTGGGCGAAAGCGGCAGCGGAAAGAGCGTCTCCTCCCTTGCGGTCATGGGGCTGATCCCCGATCCGCCCGGACGCGTGACCCAGGGAGAGATACGCTACCAGGACGAAGATCTGCTGAAAAAGTCTGAACGGGATATACGCAGGATTCGCGGCAACGAGATCTCCATGATCTTTCAGGAACCGATGACTTCGCTCAATCCCATCCACCGCTGCGGCGCGCAGATTGCCGAATCTCTGAGGCTTCACCGCGGAATGAACAAGCAGGAAGCCCAGGCAGAGACGGTACGCCTGATGCACGCGGTGGGGATCGCAAACCCTGAAGTTCGTTTCCGAGAATACCCTCATCAGATGTCAGGCGGCATGCGCCAGCGCATAATGATCGCCATGGCACTGGCCTGCCACCCGAAAATCCTGATCGCCGACGAGCCGACGACCGCGCTGGATGTAACCATCCAGGCGCAGATTCTCGACTTGATCCGGGAACTGAACCGGGAACTGCACATGGCGGTCCTGTTCATCACGCACGATCTCGGCGTCGTGAGCGAGCTTTGCGACAGGATTATCGTCATGTACACCGGGCACATCGTGGAAGAAGCAACGACGCGCGCACTTTTTGACGCGCCGAAGCACCCCTATACGGAGGGATTGATCCAGGCAATCCCGGAGATACGTAAGGAACGCGCTCCACTGCGGACGATCAAGGGCTCCGTACCGAACCCTTTGGAAAAAATAAATGGATGCAGCTTTGCGCCGCGCTGCCCGTATGCCTCAGATACTTGCCATCGGGAGGCGCCGCCGCTCTTTCATCTCAATGCGGAACGCTCTGTCCGCTGCTGGCGCTATGCCGAAGAAGGAGGAGGGCCTGCCCATGGAAAATGAAATCCTGATGCAGGTCAGTGATCTGCGCGTTTATTACAAAGGGCGACACCGCAATGATCCGCCAGTCAAGGCTGTGGACGGCGTGAATCTCAGCATTATGCGAGGAGAGACGCTCGGCGTTGTGGGCGAGAGCGGCTGCGGCAAAAGCACATTAGGCCGTACCATGCTCCGACTGATCGAGCCCACTGACGGGCGTATTATGTTGGAAGGCAAGGAGCTTTCCGCTATGAAAGACGGGGAGCTGAAACAGATGCGCAAGCAGGCGCAGATGATCTTTCAGGATCCTTCCGCCTGTCTTAACCCACGCAGAACCGTTCGCCAGATTCTGACTGAACCCTTCCTCATCCACGGAATGCAGAAAAGTGTCGATATAAACGCTTGCATCCTGGGGCTTTTGCAGCTTGTCGGAATGGAGGAATACCATCTCAGCCGCTACCCGCATGAGCTTTCCGGCGGCCAGAAGCAGCGTATCGGCATCGCGCGTGCTCTTGCGCTGGAGCCGAAGCTCATCGTCTGCGACGAGGCGGTTTCCGCGCTGGATGTATCGATCCAGGCACAGGTTCTGAATCTTCTTCAGGAACTCAAGCGAAAGCTCTCGCTCACCTATGTCTTCATCTCCCACAATCTGAATGTCGTCTACCAGGTCAGTGACCGCGTGGCTGTCATGTACCTCGGCAGGATCGTGGAGCTTGCCGACTGTGACACGCTTTTTGAGCGGTACGCCCATCCCTATACGGAAGTTCTGCTCTCTGCCATTCCACAGATCAATTCGGATGCCTCCGCGCGGCGTATTCATTTGCAGGGCGAGGTGCCAAATCCTGCTGATCCTCCGCGCGGCTGTCACTTCCACCCTCGCTGCCCGAAGGCCTGCGAGCAGTGCCGCCTCCAGGAGCCGCTGCCGCATGAGCTGGAGCCTGGACATTTTGTGGCCTGTCATTTGGCCTGAACACCGTCGGATCTGGCCGCCTTGCGGCCATATCTATAGATGCCCCATTATTTCTAAAGGAGGAAGCCCCATGAAAAAAATACTCGCTCTTGTTCTGTGCCTCTGCCTGGTTTTCAGCCTCGGCGCGTTCGGCGCGGAGGCGTTTGCGGACGGTGAAACTGTCGTCGTCGCCATTGGCGCCGGCTTCAATACACTCGACCCCGGCCGCGTTTATGAAAAATATCCGCCCCTGGTCGTCAACGCCTGCTATGAAAACCTTTTTAAGTTCTACTCGAACGACGGCGGTGCAGAGCCCTGCCTGGCTGAGAGCTATTCCTTCTCGGACGATGGCCTGACCCTGACGGTCACGCTGAAAGATTCGGTGTTCTCCAGCGGTAACCCCGTCACAAGCACCGACGTCAAGTTCAGCATCGAACGATGCCGCAATCTCCAGGATAACCCTGCTTTCATCACGGATACCATTGAAAGCATCGATACCCCTGACGCCAAGACCGTCGTCTTTCATCTCACCCAGGTCGACAGCGCGATCCTCTCCAAGCTGACCTATAGCTCTCTGGCCGTACTTGACAGCGAAGTGGTCAAGGCGAACGGCGGAACGGACGCGCCTGACGCTGTCACCGCCGACACCGCCAGCGAATATCTGAACAGCACCAGCGCCGGTTCCGGCATGTATGTGATGACGAGCTATATCCCCGATGAGGAGATCGTGCTGGAAAAGAATCCGAACTATACCGGTGAGGCTACCAACGTCGACAAGTACATTGTCCTCATCCAGCCCGACTCCAACACCCAGATGATGACCCTGTCATCCGGCGATATCGACGTCGCCATGAACATGACTGACGACACCATGGAAGAGCTCGCCGGCCTTGACGACATCGTCCTTACCAACTCCGCCACCAAGACCGTCAGCTTTGTCATGATGAACATGGACCCAGCCATCGGTGGCCCCGTCTCTGACCCCAATGTGCAGCAGGCGATTCGTCTCGCCCTTGATTATGCCGGCATCCAGATCATCGTCGGCGAGGGCTGCATCACCCCCTATGATGTGATCCAAGACGGCTTTATGGGAAGCCGCGGCGCGCGCCCCGTGAGCTACACCGACCTTGACGCCGCCAAGGCGGCCCTTGCCGCCTCAGCGTATCCAGACGGCTTTGACGTGGATCTGACCGTCTGCGACCTCGATATGGAAGGCGTGGCCCTGACCGACCTTGCGCAGAAGGTCAAGGCCGATCTCGGCAAGATCGGCATCAATGTCAATATTGTGAGCCTTCCCTGGGCCGCCGGCTACGGCGAGGCCTACCGGGACGGCACTCTGGGCCTCACAGTCATGTACTGGGGCACCGACTACAACGATCCCAACGTACAGCTTGAGTTCCTGCCCGGCAAGGTTGTCGGCCTGCGTGCCGGCTGGACTGAGGCAATGGACCCCGCGCTCTTCGCCAAGTATGAGGAGGCCATGGCCGCCACCGACAACGACGCCCGCATCGCTGTCCTGGAGGAGATTCAGGACATGATGTACGAGAGCGGACCCTTCGTCTTTATCGCCCAGGCTCCTGCCCACATCGGCTATAACGCCCGCCTGAGTGGCGTGGCGGTCTCTGATCCTTACGCGCTGGATGTAACCCTCATCAACGTCCGGTAATCGAAAGTCCAAGCAGTAGAGGGAGGCAACAGCTTGTTGCCTCCCCGTGCTTCTTGTCTGGTGGTGTGTCTGTGGAATATAGCAAGTTTATCGCAAAGCGGCTTGTTTATCTCGTGCTGATGCTCTTCGGCGTGGCGACCATCGTCTTCCTGCTCTCGCGGATCGCGGGTGATCCGGTCACGGCGAATCTGAGTCAGCGTGCGCTCTCCGACCCAAACGTGGTGGCGGCCTACCGCACCCGCTATGGGCTGGACAAGCCACTGATTGTACAGTATCTCTATTATATCCGAAATCTCCTGCAGCTCGATCTGGGCACATCTATCCGCACCAGCAACCCCGTCTTGCAGGAGCTTGGGCGATGCTTCCCCGCGACGATCGAACTTGCGCTCTGCTCGATCCTGCTGGCCTCCGTTTTCGGGATACTGTTTGGCGTGATCTCCGCAGTGCGCCGCAACAGCGCGCTGGATCAGGCAGTCCGCGCCATCTCCGTCACCGGCGTCAGCATCCCGAGCTTCTGGTTTGCGCTTCTGGTGCTGTTTTTCTTCTATTATAAGCTCAAATGGCTGCCAGGTCCGGGGCGCCTGAGCAAAGGGGTTTCAGCCCCGGCACACGTCACCGGACTCTATATCCTGGACAGCCTCCTGGAGGGTGACAGCGAAAAAGCGCTTGATGCGCTGCGCCATCTGATCCTGCCCTCCTGCGTGCTGGCCGCGTTCACCATGGGGCTCATCACCCGCACAACCCGCTCCAATCTTCTCGACGTCATGTCCACGGATTATATCCGCACCGCGAAGGCAAAAGGACTTTCCGGTCTTCAGCAGATCATGCGTCACGCGCTGGGCAACGCGCTGATTCCGGTGCTGACAGTAATCGGCTTGGGCCTTGGAAATCTTCTGGGCGGCATGGTCCTGGTGGAGACGATTTTCAACTGGCCGGGGGTCGGGCAGTTTGCCTATAAATCCGTCATGTCGGCGGATTTCCCGGCCATTATCGGTGTGTCGCTCCTTATCGCGCTGAACTATATGGTCATCAACACGGTCGTGGATATCCTCTACGGAGTGATCGACCCGAGAGTGAGGTGCCAGTGATGCGTAAGACAATACGGCGGCTTTTCCGCTCCAACGCACTTTTTACCATCGGCATCATTATCTGCATGCTCTGGATCCTCGCCGCGATCTTCGCTCCCTGGATCGCACCCTATGACCCCATTGAGCAGGATCTCACCGTCCGCCTCAAGGCGCCAAGCGGCGATCATTGGTTTGGCACCGATCAGTTCGGGCAGGACATCTTCAGTCGTGTCATTTACGGCGGGCGCTACTCTCTGCTCGCCGGGCTTCTGACGGTTGTGATCGCGGGCGCGATCGGCACCATGTACGGCGCTGTCGCGGGTTATATCGGCGGGAGCGTCGACGCGGTCATGATGCGCATTTCCGAGATGATCATGTCCTTTCCCTCGCTGATCCTGGCCATGATTATCAACAGTGTCATGGGTTCTAACCTCTTCAACACCATGTTTGCCCTGGTGATCGTCGCCTGGCCAAACTACGCGCGTCTTATGAGGAGCGTCGTCCTGAGCGTCAAGGAAAGCGAATACGTCACAGCTGCCCGCTCCCTTGGGTCAGGCAATCTGCGCGTGCTTATGAAGGAGATTATACCGAACAGTGTCAGCTCCGTGCTAATCATGGCGACGACAGACATTGGCAATCAAATCCTCATGTTCTCCACACTGAGCTTTCTGGGACTCGGCTCCGCGCCGCCGACGCCGGAGTGGGGCATGATGGTTTCCGACGGCGTCGGAAATTTCAATAAGTTCTGGATCGCGGGGTTTCCGGGGCTGGCCATTTTCACAATGGCGGTCGGGGCCAATTTCATCGGCGACGGTATGCGCGATCTGTTGGACCCGAAGCTGCGCAAACAATTCTAACAGGAGTACAATATCATGTATCAAGAACGTATAGAACGAGTCCTGGCTGCGCTGGATAATCTGGGTGCTTCGCAGATGCTCGTGACCGATCCCATGTCCGTCTATTATCTCACAGGTATTTTTGTTCAGCCCTTTGAGCGCTTCTTCGGCCTTCTCCTGCGCGGGGACGGGAAACACGCACTGTTTTTGAACCGTCTGTTTTATGTGCCGCAGAAGCTGGACATGGAAAAGGTCTGGTATTCTGACACCGACCTCGTGACGGACATCATTGCCGAATACCTCGATCCCGAGTCGCCGCTCGCCGTCGACAAGGAACTCCCGGCACGTTTTCTGCTTCCGCTGATGGAGAAAAACGCCGCCTCTGCCTTTTTGAACGGTTCCATTGCGGTTGACCGTACGCGCGGAGTCAAGGACAAGGTCGAGCAGGAGAAGATGATCCTCTCGTCCCAAATCAATGACGCAGCCATGGCACGGTTCAAAGCGCTCATCCATGAGGGCGTGACAGAGCTCGACGTTGCTGCGCAGATGCTGGACATCTACAAAGCGCTGGGAGCGGACGGCTATTCCTTTACGCCGCTGGTTGCCTTCGGCGCGAACGCGGCCGACCCGCACCACGAGCCGGATGGCACTGTTCTCAAAGCCGGAGACTGCGTCCTTTTTGATGTGGGCTGCGTCAGGGACGGTTATTGCTCTGATATGACACGGACCTTTTTCTATCGGGAGATCTCCGAGCACAGCCGGCAAATTTATGAGATTGTCCGCCGGGCAAACGAAGCGGCCGAGGCGCTGGTCTGTCCGGGCGTGCGGCTCTGCGAGCTGGATGCTGCGGCACGGGACCTCATCACAGCCGAGGGCTACGGCCCGCAGTTCAACCATCGTCTTGGCCACTTCATCGGGCTTAAAGAGCATGAGTTTGGCGACGTGTCCTCCGCCTTTGATTGGCCTGTCGAGCCCGGAATGATCTTCTCAATCGAGCCCGGAATATATCTGGCCGGGGATATTGGCGTGCGCATTGAAGACCTCGTTCTGGTGACAGAGACCGGTGTGCAGATTCTGAATCGCTATCCGCATACGCTTGAGATCATTGGCTGATCTTGTTTCCTGTTAAAACGGCGTGCTTTTATGGAGAGGCATCACGTATGGGTGCGCTGTCAAAAACACTGTCATGCGATTGCGTCCACGCCTGCGGCACAACACGGACGGCTCAATACGTATGGTTAAGACAATTTGAAACGGTTCATCTGGTGTGTTGAAGGAACGGAGTATAGGACATATAACAAACAGTCTGACGAGGGCAGGAGTCGTAGCTCCTGCCCTCGTCAGACTGTAGATAGAGTACCCATGCTTGTAGCATAATTCAGACACCGTTTACAAGAGTATCCCTTCTCTGGACACCGTTTGGTGCAACACAGACAGGAAAACGCTTGATTTAGTGATTAAATCAAGCGTTTTCCTTTTGGTTAAGCATTTTATTGTGCCTTTCGGTTACTTGACGTGCTAAGAAAAGTATGTTTCGTCCAGATTTTCGCCCAAACCGGAATTCATAATGTAAGAGTAAGGTCTATCCGGCCTTGCTCTTTTCCTTTAAGATGGGGGCATCGGCCTGACGTAATCTGGAATTGG
>JBGUQD010000031.1:0-44368 GCA_045130755.1 Candidatus Limivicinus sp.
ACGCCAAGGGCCGCCGCTCCCCCGTGCCCGTGGAGGGCAGCGAGTGGGTGCTGGACGTCGACACCGTCATCATCGCCATCGGCACCAGTCCCAACCCCCTGATCCGCAACACCACCCAGGGTCTCACCTTCACCCGCAAGGGCGGCATTGAGGCCGACGAGGGCGGCGTGACGGCCCGCGAGGGCGTCTTTGCCGGCGGCGACGCCGTCACCGGCGCGGCCACCGTTATTCTGGCCATGGGCGCAGGCAAGGCGGGCGCTGTCTCCATCGACAACTATATCAAGAGCAAAGCGTAATCCTTACAGACATCGAACCCGGCAGAGCACACGCCCTGCCGGGTTTTCTTACAGAGGAGATTTCCATGGACTTTGAGATCGACATCAATACCGTCATCGACATCTATACCGAGTTGTGTGAGCGCTTCGATGATGGGGAGGCGGAGCCGGACATTCTCAACGAATATGAGCTGACGATCTATGTGACACAGACCCTGGAGAGCGAGGTCAACAACGGCGGCTTTATCCAGTTTTTCGACAACGCCGGCGGCGCCTTCGCCGATGAGATCGTCCCGGCCTTCAAGCGTATCGGGGCGAGAAAAACCGCCTCAATCTGCAAAAAGGCGCTTCAGACTCTTGGACAGGGGCTTCCCAAGGATTGGGAGGAGCGGCGCGCGCTGCTGGATAGAATTGTTGATGACCGTGTCGGCGAGCTTTTGGAGGCATGTGACGAGGCCTTCTACGAATACCCCGACGACCTGGAGGCCCTGAATGCGGCCTACGTGCGAAAGAACGCAAAGCACTTCGATTTGATGATATGAGAATACAAAATGCAGTCATGGCTTCATAACGCGAGGCCATGACTTTTTTCGTCGGCAGGCACAACGATGCCTGTGTTCGTTCTGAATACTGGAAGTTGATTGTTGATAGTTGATTATTGACATTTGATTATTGATTATTGAGAGTTGAATATTGGTATTGATATTGATATTGGTGACCATGGTCGACGAACGTCAACCACCGTCATCCCTTCCTCAGTTCGATCCCGTCTTCCTCGCATACCGCCGTGACGACATCGCCTGAGCGGAGGGCGCCCTCCAGCAGGAGCTGCGCGGCCCGGTCCACGATCTCGCGGCGGATGGTGCGGCGCAGGGGCCGGGCTCCGCTGTGTTCGCTCCGACCCATCTGGGCGAGGCGGCGGGCCGCGTCCTCGGGGACGACGAGGCGCAGACCGAGGCTTTCAAAGCGCTTTTCTACTTCGTCGAGAAGCCTGTACGTGATCGCCAGCATGTCGCCCTCATCCAGACGGCGGAAGACGATGATCTCATCCACGCGGTTGAGAAATTCCGGCTTGAAAGTCGTGCGCAGTTCAGCGCGTACCTGCTCGCGCATGACGCTCTCGCCGCCGCTGCCGCCCGCAAAGCCCAGGGGCAGACGGCCGTCGGTGATGGCCTTGGCTCCGACATTGGAGGTCATGACCACCACCGTGTTGGCAAAGTCCACCCGCCGCCCGGTGGAATCGGTCAGGTGTCCGTCATCCATGATCTGCAGCAGAATGCTCCACACATCCTCGTGAGCCTTCTCAATCTCATCGAACAGAACTACCGACCAGGGGCGGCGGCGCACCTTCTCGGTGAGCTGCCCGCCGTCCTCATAGCCCACATAGCCCGGGGGCGAGCCGATGAGGCGGCTGACCGAGTGCTTCTCCATATACTCGGACATGTCGAGGCGTATCACTGCCCCGGCATCGCCGAAGACCGCGTCGGCCAGCGCCCGGCACAGCTCGGTCTTGCCCACGCCGGTGGGGCCGCAAAAGAGGAAGGAGCCGATGGGGCGCGCCGGGTCCTTGAGCCCCACCCGTCCCCGGCGGATGGCACGGGCCACGGCGGACACCGCCTCATCCTGGCCGATAATGCGCTCCTTTAAGCGCTCCTCCAGCGCGATCAGACGTTCGCTCTCGCTCTCGGAAAGCCCCGTCACCGGAATGCCCGTCCATACCGAGAGTACCCGCGCCACATCAGCCTCCGTCACGTTCACCCCGCCCTGTACCCGCACGGCGGCTCCGGCCTCGTCGAGAAGGTCGATAGCCTTGTCGGGCAGAAAACGGTCGCTGATATAGCGGACAGAGAGGGAACAGGCGGCCTCCATGGAGGCGTCTGAAAAACGGACGCGGTGATGCTTTTCCAACGCCGGGCGCAGTGAGCGGAGCATCTCCATCGTGAGCTTTATATCCGGTTCCCGCACCTGCACGGGCTGAAAGCGCCGCTCAAGGGCTGCGTCCTTCTCAATATAGCGGCGATACTCCTCCGGCGTGGTGGCGCCGATGATCTGCACCTCGCCCCGGCCCAGTGCAGGTTTTAGAATGTTGGCGGCGTCGATGGCCCCCTCCGCGCTGCCCGCGCCCACAATGGTGTGCAGCTCGTCCACAAAGAGAATCACATCGCCCGCCCGGCGCACGTCACGCAGCACCGATTTGACCCGGTCTTCAAAATCGCCCCGGTACTTGGTGCCCGCGAGCATCGCGGGGATGTCCAGCGACACAATGCGCTTGCCGCCGAGGTTCGGCGGCGCCTCACCGCGCGCCACCGCCAGGGCAAGTCCCTCTGCCACGGCGGTCTTGCCCACGCCCGGCTCCCCGATGAGCACGGGGTTGTTTTTGCTGCGCCGGGACAGGATCTGGATGGCGCGGCGGATCTCAGCGGATCTGCCCACCACGGGATCAATGAGCCCGTTGGCTGCCTTCTCCGTCAGGTCCAGGCTGTACTGGTCGAGGATGCGCGTCTCGGCTCTGCGCAGCGGCGTGCGCAGAGCACCGGTTTGGGGGCGGCCCCGGGGATCCGGGTTGCCGAATACGTCCATGATCGCGGTGCAGACATTGTTGAGATCTACTCCTGCACCCTTGAGTGCCCGCACAGCGCCGCAGTCGGGAAGCCGAAGAAGCCCCAGCAGCAGATGCTCCGTGCCGATGCAGCCGTGGCGCAGAGCCTGAGCCTCTCTTGCCGCCTGCTCCAATGCAGCCCGGGCGTGCGGCGTCAGCCCCAATCCCGGCGCGCCGGGACAGCCCACGCCGGATTCCCGCGCGATCACGCGGCGCAGGTGCTCACGCTCCAGCCCTTCACGGCGGAGAATATGCGCGCCCAGACCGTCCTGTTCCTCCATGATGCCGAGCAGCAGGTGCTCGGTGCCGATATAGGCGTGGCCCAGCTCACCGGCAGCCGTGCGCGCGGCTTCAATGGCAATCTCCGCCCGCTGGGTAAATTTTTCGTTGCTCTTCACAGGGCATCCCTCCCCTTGGTATAACAAATCCATTATCCTCCGCGCATGCCGCCGAAAGGGGCGAAACGGGGAAGCAGAGAAAGTATCACCAAAACCAAACCAAAATATAGGTGCGAATTTCAGGATTTGTAATTGATTTTTGGAAGAGATGTGTTACAATGAGGGCAGACCGAGAGGTCAATATACATACGGAGGTAACATCATGGCTTTTGTTATCACTGACGAGTGCCTGTCCTGCGGTTCCTGCGCAGCTCAGTGTCCTGCCGAAGCGATCGATATGGGCGATCTGCACTACGAGATCGACGCCAGCAAGTGCCTGGAGTGCGGCGCATGCGCTGCCCAGTGCCCCGCCGAGGCGATCGTTCAGGAGTAATCCTGAAACACGAAAAGGGACTGCGATTCTCTCGCAGCCCCTTTTTTCATTTGCGTTGAACAACAAAAGGAGAGATCCGATGTCTAAAAAGTATAGGTATATACTGAGGTTCACGGCAATACTGCTGCTCAGTCTGCTGCTCACGGGCTGCGGGGCTGTCAGCAGCGATGCTCTGGACGCGCATGTCCGGGAGATGCTGGATCTGGATGTAAAGGGCGACTGTGAGGCCTCCTACGCCCTTTTGTATCCCGGCGTGACGGATGAAGAGACTTACAAGAAAACCTTTGCACAGATCCTTGAATACTTTCCTGTCACCGAGGGCTACACGATGACCATGGAGCACTATGGGAGGACAAAGCGGATCGGCACCGATGCCGGCACCTTGGAGGACGGACAGTACAAGGTGGAGTTTGACGGTCAGGTGTTCCACGCTTATGTGGAGTACGTGACGAACAAACAGGGCAGCGGCTTTACCGTGTTCCGGATCGTGAGTCAGCAGGATATGGTCGGGGCGGCGGACAATCATGTCTGAACCCGAAATCCTCTGGTCCGGCGGGCCAAAACTGATACAGGCCGAGCACTTTCGCCTCGGCACCGACTGCGTGCTTCTGGCGGACTTTGTGAACGCAAGCGGGGCAAGACGCGGCATCGAACTCGGCTGCGCGTCCGGCGCGGCGATGCTTCTTCTTCTCGAGCGTTCGCCGAAGCTCCACATGACCGGGATTGAAATCGTACCCGAGGCTGCGGAGACAGCCCGGGAGAACATGGCGCTGAATAATCTGACAGAGCGCAGTGAGATCGTCACCGGCGACATCCGCGATCACCGCGCTCTTTTTCGCGCGGGGAGCTTCGACCTGCTGGTCTGTAACCCGCCTTATTTTCCGCAGGGCAGCGGAGCCCTGCCGCAGGATACGGACCGCGCCGCCGCAAGAAGTGAGATCAGATGCAGCCTGTCGGAGCTGTGCGCTGCGGCGGCATATCTGATGCAGACCGGCGGCCGCGCATGCTTTATCCACCGGCCCGAGAGACTTTCTGAGCTGCTTGTAAATCTTGCGCAGGCTGGGCTTGAGCCCAAACGCCTGCGCCTTGTATGCCGGGACGCGCAGGCGGCGCCGAGCCTCGTGCTCGTAGAGGCACGGCGCGGCGGAAAGCCGGGCCTCACTGTTGAAGCGTCGTTATATCTGCAAGACCCGAACGGCACGGAAAGCGACGAGTACAAGCGTATCTATCACAGGGACACGAGTTCCGTGCCCGGATAATAATGGGCGAGGATCGTGCGGTAATCCGCCCCGTCGGATGCCATGACGTTGGCACCGTACTGGCTCATGCCAACGCCGTGGCCGAAGCCGATGACGGTAAAGGTGAAGTTTCCGTCGGCGTAATCGAGCGTGAAGGCTGTGGAACGCAGAGCGAACAATTCCCGCAGCTTCACGCCCGTGAACGCGGCGCCGCCGATTGTAAGCGCTGAGACGCGGCCGCTTTCGTCGCGCGTGATCTCACCGATCCATTCCTCCGGCGGAGCGGAGAAGTTCGCCTCGGGATGTAAAAGCCGCAGAGTGTCACAAAGCTCGGGGGCGCTTATGGAAAAACTGCTCACATAGTTTGGAACGCTGCTGCTGTCCTCGGGACTGGATACACTCACCAGGTAGGGCAGCTCGCTCCAGATCGCGCCGCAGGCCTCCGTAAAGCCTGCCGAGGAGGAGTGAAACGCGGTGAAGGCTGCCTGCCCGGCAAATTGCAGATACTCTCCGGCGGTGCTTTCCACAGCATCCCGGATGCGGGACAGCTTCTCCGGGTATGCTTCACCCCAGTCCTCGCGCATGGCCTCATCGCTTTTCCATGCCTGACAGCAGTGAAAGTCCGTACAGACATCGGCGTCGGCGTGCTTCCCGGTGCAGGCGCAGTAGAGGGTATAGGTTCTCGCGGCAACAGCCTGGGCACGCAGCGCCTCCGGCTCAAAACCCGCGGGCATCTCCGCTGCCACCACGCCCAACAGATACTCTTCTAGCGGCACATTGACGACCAGGTCCCCATGCTTTACGCATACGTGGACAGCCTCGGCGGCAGGGGAGGGGACCGGAGAGACAGAGTACCCGTCCCATAAACCGGCCAGAACCAGCCCAGAAACGACAGCCAGCATTATAATTCCGTTCCGTTTCCGAAGGAGACACCATAACTCCAAACTCCACACTCCAAACTCCACACTTATTTATAGCGTTTTCCTTGACTGATAGTATAAATGGGGATATAATCATACAGTTCCCAATTGATACACAAACATCTTATGGAATCGAGATACGGCTTATGTATAAAAAACCTCTTGAAATCAGCTGCTATGTAGCCGGTGCCGGCGCCTTCGGCGTATTCTTCCGCTGGCTGCAGGATCAGCTCGCTTTTGATGAAAACGGCTTGAACGAGCGCAGCGTCTTCAATCTCCTGGTACCGGTAATGGTGATTGCCTCCGCGCTGGTGTTCTGGCACTTTATCCGCGCCATGCAGGACAGGCGCATCGCACCGCCCAATGACTTCTGCAAGGCACTGTATAACCCCGGAAAGCTCTTCACGATCCTGCGCTGGGCTGCGGGACTTGTAATGATCGCAGGTGCGGTGGTGCTGATGATGACCACGGAGACGGATCCCAACGTGAACATGATCCGCGCGGTCTGCCTGCTTGCCGCCCTGTCCGGACTGGCCTTCCCGCTGGTTCTGGGTCAGGCAAACTACGACAGTTTCGAGCATGAATCCCTGGTGCGCCTGGGCTCTATGCTGCCGGTACTGATGTACGCGGTGTGGCTGGTGCTCAGCTATGTGCAGAACCAGCTCAACAGTGTGGCGTGGAGCTTCGCAGTGGAGCTTGTGACGCTGATGGTCGCGATGATGGCCTTTTTCCGCGTGGGCTGCTTTGCTTTCCATGTGGAAAAGCCGTATTACGCCCTGTTCGGCGCAATGATGGGCACGATGATGTGCCTGATGTCCCTGGCGGACGAGCGCTACATGGGCATGCAGCTCATTCTGCTGTCCTCGGCGGGGATGCTGCTTTTGTATGTGTGGATCCTGGTGCGCAACCTTGAAAAGCTGCCCCCGAAGAAGATCGACGATCCCGAGGTGGACGACGGCGGCTTTGAAAAGCTGTAAGAAAACATGAACAGGGGGGCGGCAAAAGCCGTCCCCCGTTTTTTGAAGGAGGGGAGAATCGTGACAGATGAATCGCTTGCGAAAGCATGTGCGGAAACGCTTGTCGAATGGTGCGTAGCCGTGCGCAGGCCGCTCCCGTGGCGTCTCTCGCCCACGCCCTACCATGTGTGGGTGTCGGAGATCATGCTGCAGCAGACACGCATAGAAGCCGTGATCCCCTACTATGCCCGCTTTCTTGAGGCCCTGCCCGATATCCGGGCGCTTGCGGAAGTCGAAGAGGATAAATTGCTAAAACTCTGGGAAGGGCTGGGTTACTACAGCCGTGCACGCAATCTGCAGAAGGCTGCACGGCAGGTGATGGCGGAATACAGCGGCGAACTGCCGCGAAAAGCAAGCGAGCTTAAAAAGCTCCCCGGCATCGGGGACTATACCGCCGGGGCTGTCTCCTCCATCGCATACGGGGAACCGGAGCCCGCCGTAGACGGAAATGTTCTGCGCGTGATGGCGAGGGTGCTTGCGCGCGCCGACGACATCATGCTGCCCAAAACCCGTGCGGACATTGCGGAGCTTCTGCGCTCCTGCTATCCCACGGGGGAGCGGGCCGGCCTTCTGACCGAGGGAATCATGGAGCTGGGGGAGACCGTCTGCCTGCCGAACACCGCGCCGCGCTGCGCCGACTGCCCGCTGCGGACTCTGTGTCGGGCGTGTCTCAGCGGCGAGACAGAGCGCTACCCGGTCAAGAGCCCCCCAAAACAGCGGCGTATTGAACAGCGCACCGTACTGCTGCTTTGCTGCGGCGGCAGATACGCCGTGCGCAAGCGGGAAGGCAAGGGCCTGCTCGCGGGTCTGTGGGAGTTTCCAAACTTCGAAGGCGCGCTGGATGAGACACAGGCACGCGAAACCGTGCACCTGCTCGGCGGGGAAGTGCTGTGCATCGAGCCCTGCGGTGAGGCGAAACACATCTTCACCCATGTGGAGTGGCATATGAAGGGATGGCGCATTGCTCTTTCATCTGAGCCTGCGGGCTTTCTTTGGAAGACCCCGGAAGAGATCGCCCGCGACTGTCCTGTCCCCGCGGCGCTCAGGTATTATCAAAAGAAGCTTTCATAATGCATTATCCCGTGCCACCGGCACGGGATAATGCATTATACGGAAACGATTTGTTCGTCCAGCGCCTTTTTCGCCGCCGAAAGCATAAGCTTGATGCGGTTTAACTGATTGACCTCACTCGCGCCGGGATCATAGTCCACGGCGGCGATGTTGGCCCGGGGGTATTCACGCCGCAGGGCCTTGATGACGCCCTTGCCCACGACATGGTTCGGCAGACAGGCAAAGGGCTGAATGCAGATGATATTCGGCGTCCCGGCGGTCAGCAGCTCCACCATCTCCCCGGTGAGAAACCAGCCTTCCCCGTATTGGTTGCCGATAGACAGAAAGGGCTTTGCCATCTCTGCCACCTTCTCAATGGGCACGGGAGGCTCAAAGCGACGGCTCTGTCCCAGGGCATGGATCGCAGGTGCGCGCACCGCGCGGATGAGATCGACCCCGATGCGGGCTGAAGCCGAAGCCTTCCAGCCCTCGCCCAGAAACTCGTGCTTGTAGTTGTTCGAGTACACGCAGTAGTTCATGAAGTCCATGAGATCCGGCACCACAACCTCCGCTCCCTCGCTTTCCAGCAGGTCGACCAGGTGGTTGTTGGCCAGCGGCATGTACTTGACCAGAATCTCGCCCACGATGCCGACCCTGGGCTTGGATAAAGTCTCATCGATGGGCAGCTCGTCAAAATCTTCCACAATCCCACGGCAGACATCGGCATATGTGGAATGCCCTTCAACGAGCTGTTCAATGCAGCGCTTTTCCCACTTCTTGTGCAGAGCGTTGGCCGAACCCGGCTCCAGTTCATAGGGCCGAACCCGGTACAGGCAGCGCAGGAACAGATCGCCGTAGACGATGGCGTGGGCCGCGTCCAGGAGCATCGGCAGCGTGAAACGGAAACCGGGGTTTTTCTCCATTCCGTTCGCGTTGAGGGAGATGACCGGGATATGACTGAGATCCGCTTTGTCCAGCGCACGGCGGATGAAGCCCACATAGTTGCTGGCCCGGCAGCAGCCGCCCGTCTGCGTCATCATGACGGCAAGCCGGTTCGTGTCGTACCGGCCGGACAACACGGCATCCATCACCTGGCCCACCACGGTGATGGAGGGGAAGCAGGCATCGTTGTTCACAAAGCGCAGGCCCGTGTCGATGGCGGAGCGATTGTCGTTTGCCAGAACTTCCAGATGGTACCCATACTTGCGAAAGACCGGCTGCAGGAGATGGAAATGAATAGGGCTCATCTGCGGCGCGAGGATCGTCCATCCCTCGCGCTGCATTTCTTTGGTGTACACCGTGCGGCGGTAGGCCGTGTCATGCGTCTCGGGCCTGATATGCTTTTCACGGCGCAGGTTCATGGCGGCAATCAGGCTCCGAATACGGATGCGGGCAGCGCCAAGATTATTGACCTCATCGATCTTGAGGACAGTATAGAGCTTGCCGCTCTTTTCCAGGATCTCGGACACCTGATCCGTTGTCACCGCGTCCAGCCCGCAGCCGAAGGAGTTGAGCTGTACAAGCTCCAAATCCTCGCGCCGCGCGGCAAACTCCGCCGCAGTGTAGAGACGGGAGTGGTACACCCACTGATCCGTCACGCGAAGCGGCCTTTCCGGTTCAAAGTCCACGGGCAGGCTGTCCTCGGTCAGCACTGTCAGACCGTAGGATGCGATCAACTCCGGAATGCCGTGGTTGATCTCCGGGTCCACGTGGTAGGGCCGCCCGGCGAGGATGATGCCGCACCCGCCCTTTTCCTCCATCTCACGGAGAAGCCGCGCGCCCTCGGCCTTCACGTCGGCCTTGGCCTGCCGCTGGGCGAGCCATGCCGTATGTACCGCCGCGCGCACCTCCTTCGCCCCGATGCCCCACTCCTCCGCACAGGTCTTGACCAGGCGGTCGGCGGTGACCTTCTCGTTGGTGAAGGCAATGAAAGGGCGGATGATATGCTCGACCCCGGCGGCGATTTCCTCCACGTTGTTCTTGACGTTCTCCGCATAGGAGACCACGATCGGGCAGTTGAAGTGATTCTGCGCTTTGCGGGTCTCCTGATGCTCGTAGAAGACACAGGGGTAGAAAATGGTCCTGATCCCCTGGTCAATGAGCCATTGAATGTGCCCGTGTGAGAGCTTGGCGGGGTAGCATTCGGACTCGGAGGGGATGGTCTCCATGCCGCGCTCATACAATTTGCGGCTGGAAAACGGGGAGAGCACGACCCTGAAGCCCAGTTCTCTGAAGAAGGTAGCCCAGAAGGGGTAATTTTCGTACATGTTCAGTACCCGTGGGATACCGATCACACCGCGCGGAGCGTCCTCAAGCGGAGGATAATCAAATATGCGCTTTTGTTTATAGGCCACCATGTTCGGCGCACGGTCAGCAGCTTTGTCCCCGCCAAGGCCCCGCTCACAGCGGTTGCCGGTAACATGCCGCCGTCCGCCGGAAAATTTGTTGACAGTTAAGAGGCAGTTGTTCTGACAGCGCCCGCAGCGGGCCGTCGCCGTGGTGTAGGTGAGGGCGACAATGTCGTCGAGACTGAGCATCGTCGTCTCCTGCCCGTGATAACGCTGGCGTGCGATCAGCGCCGCGCCGAATGCGCCCATGATGCCCGCAATATCCGGGCAAGTGGCTTCCACACCCGCGATGCACTCAAAGGCGCGCAGCACCGCCCTGTTATAAAACGTGCCGCCCTGGACGACGATATGACTTCCGAGATCTCTGGGGTCGGTGAGCTTGATGACCTTGTACAGGGCGTTTTTGATGACAGAATAGGCAAGCCCGGCGGAGATGTCCTCGACCGTGGCCCCCTCCTTCTGCGCCTGCTTGACGTTGGAGTTCATGAATACCGTGCATCGCGTTCCGAGATCCACCGGGTTCGGCGCGTACAGGGCGCGCTCTGCAAAGGTCTGGGCTGTGTAGCCGAGGGAGCCCGCGAAGTTTTCAATGAACGATCCGCAGCCGGAGGAGCAGGCCTCGTTTAAGAGCACCGTGTCCACCGAGCCGCTCTTGAGCTTGATGCATTTCATGTCCTGCCCGCCGATATCCAGCACGCAGTCCACCGCGGGGTCAAAGAAGGCCGCCGCCGTGCAGTGGGCGATGGTCTCCACCTCGCCCTCATCCAGGGCAAAGGCGGATTTTAAGAGGCTTTCACCGTAACCGGTAGAGCAGGAGCGCACGATGTGCGCACCTTCGGGCATCACTTTTCGAAGCCCCTCAATGGCAGTGATAGCGGTCTTGATGGGGTTTCCCTGGTTGGATGCATAGAAAGAGAACAGAAGCTCCCCCTCCGACCCGATGAGGGCCAGCTTTGTGGTGGTAGAGCCCGCATCGATGCCGAGAAAGCAGTCGCCGCTGTAGGAAGCGAGATCGCCTTTTTTGACCACGGCCTTGCCGTGCCGGTCACAGAAAGCGCGGTAATCCTCCTCGCCTTCAAACAGCGGCGGCAGACGCTTGAGCTCAAAGGCCATGGAGACCCCGGCATCGAGCCTCGCAATCAGGTCGTCCATATCCACGGCGTCACTGTCCGCTGCCTCCAGGGCTGCGCCCCGGGCGGCAAAAAGGTGGGAATCGTCGGGGTCAACGATGTTCTCATCACTTAAACGCAGGGTGCGGATAAAGGCTTTCTTAAGCTCCGGCAGGAAGTGCAGCGGCCCGCCCAGAAAGGCAACACAGCCCCGGATGGGTTTTCCGCAGGCAAGGCCCGAGATGGTCTGGTTCACCACGGCCTGGAAGATGGATGCGGCAAGATCGGCGGTGGTCGCGCCCTCGTTGATGAGGGGCTGAATGTCGGATTTGGCAAACACGCCGCAGCGCGCGGCAATGGGGTAGAGCTGCCTGTATTCCGCTGCTGCCTCGTTGAGCCCCGCGGCGTCCGTCTGCAGAAGTGCCGCCATCTGGTCGATGAAGGAGCCGGTACCGCCGGCGCAGACGCCGTTCATGCGCTCTTCAAGTCCGCCGGTAAAGTAGATGATCTTCGCGTCTTCACCGCCGAGTTCGATGGCGACGTCCGTCTGAGGCGCTGCCTTCTGCAGAGCGGTGGCGACCGCGACGACTTCCTGCACGAAGGGGATGCCCAGCGCCTTGCCCAGATTGATGGAGCCGGAGCCGGTAATGCCCGGCGTGAGAAGGCAAGGCCCCGTGACGGCGCGCGCCTCCTTCAAAAGAGCAGCCAGCGTCTCCTGCGTGTGGGCCATGTGGCGGCGATATTCCTGATAGACGGGATTTCCTTCCGCGTCCAGCACCACAAGCTTGACGGTGGTGGAGCCGATATCGATGCCCGCTTTGTATGTCTTCATGATTTCACCCTTGCTTTTATCCAACAACGTGTTGTACAATATCAGCATGCAGTATACCACAAATATTTGAAATAATATCCGACAGTTTTCGCCGGATTGTTGTTAAGAGCTGTAAAGAGAGTGAGAACAGATGAAACATCAGGAAATGAGGGAGAATACATCCCGCGCCATCATGGACGCGTTCTGGAGCTTATACCGGGAACTGCCGATTGAAAAGATCACTGTCAAAGCGATCTGTGAGAAAGCGGGCTGCAACCGCTCGACCTTTTATGAATACTATACCGACAGTTATTCTGTGCTCGAGGCCATCGAGGAAGAGCTTTTGGATTACGTCCGCCATAAACTGACCGAGGAACTGCCCGCGTCGCTGGCGAAAAGTTTTCCGAAAGTCCGCCTGGACACGGAGACACTGGCTCCGCTGTCGGATATGTACAGGGAAAAGGGCGAATATTTCAACATCCTCACCGGCGTGAAGGGCGACCCTTATTTCCAGTACAAATACAAGCAGACGGTCAAGGAACTGCTGACGCAGATGTTGGACGATCCCGCCAAGAAGTTTGACCTTTCGGCGAGCATTGTGGCGGAGTTTACCGCCTCTGCCCTGATTGGGGCTTTCAACTGCTGGTATCCCCACAGGGAGGAATATCCGGCGGAAAAGTACGCGCTGCTCCTGGTGAGCCTGCTGACAAACGGGGTTTTGCCCGCGATACGCAAGCTGTGACCATTCTCCTTTTCCCTGCTGCTGTATTTTGCTATAATAGGTTTACAAAAAAGACTTTACTTTAATCAGATAACGTGCTAATATGCTAAAGCAACCAGACAGAATTTTCCGGAGGCAGCCCATGACCATCGACACCGCAATCCTCACCAATGAGGAAAAGATCAGCTTTGCCCTCCGCTCGCTCTACAACCGACGGGGCTATGCGCCCTACAGGATGAGCAAGTTCGAGGAATATGAGCTCTATATGAAGAACAAGGACTTTCTGCGCTCACCGCAAGTCATTACCTTTACCGACACGAACGGCAAGCTCATGGCCTTAAAGCCGGATGTGACGCTGTCCATCGTGCGTGCCTGGCGTCCTGTGCCCGGCGTGGTGCAGAAGCTTTATTACGATGAAAATGTCTACCGCGTGTCCGAGAGTGCGGGCGCCTTCCGCGAGATCCGGCAGACCGGGGTGGAGTGCCTGGGCGCAAGGGATGACACCAGCCTTGAGGTGGTGGAGCTTGCGATGGAAAGCCTTGCGCTCATCTCGCCGGAAAACCGCCTGTGCGTGTCGCTGCTCGGTGTCGTGGAGGCAATGCTGGATGCTCTGGCCATCCGGGGTGATGCGCGGCGCGAGGTACTCAGGTGCATGGGCGAAAAGAACGTCCACGAACTCAGAGCCGTCCTTGACCGCACCGGGGTGATGCCGCAGGACGCGGAGAGACTTGCACGTCTCACGCTCTGCACAGCCGCCCCGCAGGACGCGGTCGGAGAACTTGCCGCGATCGGCTGCCCGGAGGCCTCGCTCGATGAGGCTGCGCGCTTCGCCGGGGGACTTCCGCTGGAGAGCAAAGGGCGCGTGAGCCTTGATTTTTCCATCCTCGGCGACATGCGTTACTATAACGACCTGGCCTTTCAGGGCTATGTGCGCGGTGTGCCGTCGAGCGTGCTGTCCGGCGGTGTCTATGACCGACTGCTGGGACGCATGGGAAAGCCCGGCCGCGCCATCGGCTTTGCCTGCTATCTGGATAAGCTGGAACGACTGGAGGTGAGCGCCCATGCTTAATATCGCGCTTCCCAAGGGGCGGCTCGGAGAAAAGGTCTACGGCATGTTTGAGCGCGCGGGCTTTGAGTGCCCGGCGATACACGAGGAAAACCGGAAACTCTTTTTTGAAAACGAGGCGCTGGGCCTGCGCTACTTCTGGGTCAAGCCCTCGGACGTGGCGATCTATGTGGCACGCGGCGCGGCGGACATTGGCGTTGCAGGCAAGGATATCCTCCTTGAGTACCGGCCCGACGTGTATGAGCTTCTGGATCTCGGCGTCGGCAAATGCCGCATGTGCGTGGCCGGGCCGAAGGAGTTCAAAGACGACCATAGCCGGACCCTCCGCGTGGCGACCAAGTTTTCCCATATCGCCACCGATTACTACACGTCCCTCGGTCGGGACATCGACGTCATCGGTCTCAACGGGTCTATTGAGCTGGCCCCGATCCTGGGGCTTTCCGACGTGATCGTGGACATCGTGGAAACCGGCACGACTCTCAGGGAAAACAATCTTGCAGTGCTGGAGACGATCGTCCCCATCAGCGCAAGGCTCATTGCAAACAAAGCAAGCTTCGTATTTTACAAGGACCGGATCGAAGAGCTGACCCGGGCGCTGGCGAAGGAGGCCACAGCATGATTCGCATATACAAAGACGGTGAGCTCCGGGATGAGGAGCTGCTGAAGCGAAACGCACCGAAGGTGGACGTGTCCGGCGTCGTGTCGGGCATTCTTGCCGACGTGCGGGAAAACGGCGACAAGGCTGTTTTGAAATACACCGAGAAATTTGACGGCGCAAGGCTCGACACCATGCTTGTATCCGAGGCGGAGATCGAGGAGGCCATGGCGGTTACGGAGCCGGAATTTCTCGATACCCTGCGCCTTGCCGAGCACAACATCCGCGAGTACCACGAAAAACAGCTTCGGCAGAGCTATTCCTTCACCCGCCCGGGCGGCGTCGTGATGGGGCAGAAGCTGCTTCCCATCGAAAAGGCGGGGCTCTATGTCCCCGGCGGCACGGCGCCCTATCCCTCCACCGTGATGATGGACGCGGTGCCTGCCAAGATCGCGGGCTGCAGCGAGATTGTCATGTGTACCCCCTGCGGCAGAGACGGCAAGGTCAACGCCGCCATTCTCGCCGCGGCGAAGATCGCAGGCGTGACGAGGATCTACAAGGTCGGCGGCGCACAGGCTGTGGCTGCCATGGCTTACGGCACCGAGTCGATCCCGAAAGTCGACAAGATCGTCGGCCCCGGCAATGCCTATGTCGCCGAGGCCAAGCGCCAGGTCTACGGCCAGGTGGCCATCGATACCATCGCCGGACCGAGCGAGGTGCTGGTGCTGGCGGATGAGACGGCAAAGCCCACCCATGTCGCGGCGGATATGCTGGCCCAGGCCGAGCACGATGTGCTCTCCTGCTGCGTGCTGGTGACGGACAGCGAGAAGCTTGCGTATGCCGTGCAGGCTGAAATCGAAGAACAATTGTCAAAGCTTCCCCGCGAGAGCATCGCCCGCCCCTCCATTGAGGATAACGGCAAAATCATCCTCACAGACAATCTGCGCCGCGGCATGGAGATTGCCAACGCCGTAGCCCCTGAGCACCTGGAAATCTTTGTGGACAACCCCTTTGACTATCTGGACGACGTGAAAAACGCGGGCTCCGTGTTCCTCGGCAAGAACTGCCCCGAGCCCCTGGGGGATTATCTCGGCGGTACGAACCACACCCTGCCCACCACCGGCACCGCGAGATTCGGCAGCCCTCTCGGCGTGGACGATTTTGTCAAGAAGATCCAGTACACCTATTACCCGGCGGAGGCGTTCAAAAAGCTTGCGCCTGAGATCGCGCGCTTTGCGTATAAAGAGGGCCTGGACGGCCACGCGCGCAGCGCGCTGATCCGATTGGAGGACGAAAAATGAGCCGTTTTTTCAGTGAAAAATATGAAGCTCTCGAGCCATACACCCCCGGCGAGCAGCCCAAGATTATGAACCTCACGAAGCTCAATACCAACGAGTGCCCGTTCCCGCCGTCAGAGAAGGCGCTGCAATTCGCGCGGGAGCATACCCGGCCCCTGAACCTGTACTCCGATATCGAGGGTACGGAGGTTCGCAGGGCGCTGGCGGAGCTGTACGGCCTCGAGGCGGAAAACATCATCCTCGGCAATGGCTCGGACGAGATATTGAATTTCGCCTTCATGGCCTTCTGCGACGAAAAGCACCCGGCAGCCTTCCCGGATATCAGCTACGGTTTTTATCCGGTCTTTGCGCAGCTCAACCGTATTCCGTACACCGAGATCCCCCTGCGGGCGGATTTCGGCATCGCGCCGGAGGATTATTTCGACCTCGGCAAAACGATCTTTATCGCAAACCCCAACGCCCCCACCGGCCTTGCACTGACACGGGCACAGGTGGAGGAGATCGTGAAGCGCAACCCCGACAGCGTGGTGGTCATCGACGAGGCCTACGTGGACTTCGGCGGCGAGACCTGCATCCCTCTGATCGGCAGGTATGACAATCTGCTGGTGGTGCAGACCTTCTCCAAATCCCGTTCCATGGCGGGGGCGCGCCTCGGCTTTGCGGCGGGCAGCGCGGCGCTCATTGCCGATCTCAACACCATCAAGTTTTCCACGAACCCCTATAACGTCAACTCCATGACCCTGGCCGTCGGCCTTGGGGTGCTGCTGGATGAGGAAACCACACGGGCAAACTGCCGCACCATCATGGAAAACCGCGCCTATACCACCGCGAAGCTGCAGAAGCTCGGCTTTACGGTGCTGCCGTCAGCGGCAAACTTCATCTTTGCAAAGTCGGACAAGATCAGCGGCAAAGAGCTCTATACAAAGCTCCGCGAGCGGGCTGTGCTGATCCGCCACTTTGACAAGGAGCGCATCAAAGACTGGAACCGCATCACCATCGGCACCCGGGAGCAGATGGACATCCTGCTCAAAAATGTGCGTGAAATACTGGAGGAACTCAAATGAGAAGCGCTGCCATAAACCGCAAGACCGCCGAGACCGATATCGCCCTGACCCTGAATCTTGACGGGACGGGGGAGAGCCGCATCGACTCCGGCGTAGGATTTCTCGACCACATGCTCACCCTCTTTGCCCGCCACGGGCGCTTCGACCTGACACTCAAATGCACGGGCGACACGCAGGTGGACGACCACCACAGCGTGGAGGATATCGGCATCTGCCTGGGCCGTGCGGTAAAGGAAGCCCTGGGCGACAAGCGCGGCATCGTCCGCTACGGCGACACGACCCTCCCCATGGACGAGGCGCTGATTCTCACGGCGGTGGACGTGTCGGGCCGGAGCTTCCTGCGCTTTGACCTGCCCATCCCCACCGAGAAGGTCGGCAGTTTTGACACCGAGCTTGTGGAGGAATTTTTCACCGCCTTCTGCATGAATGCGGGGATCACGCTCCACATCAAAGAACTGGCCGGGAAAAACAGCCATCACATCATCGAGGGCTGCTTCAAATCCTTTGCCCGCAGTCTGTGCAAGGCCGTCGCCATTGACCCGGCCTGCGCCGATGAGCTGCCCTCCACCAAGGGGGTTCTCGGATGATCGCCATCGTGGACTACGGCGTGGGAAACCTGTTTTCGCTCAAAAGCTCCCTCGCCGCCATTGGCGCAGAGGCCGTTGTTACCGGGGAGGCGGATGTGCTCAGACAGGCGGATAAGATCCTTCTGCCCGGCGTGGGCGCCTTCGGGGACGCGGCGGATAAGCTCCATGCCACAGGTCTTGACGCTGTGATCGTGGAAGAAGCCAAAAGCGGCAAGCCCCTCATGGGCATCTGCCTCGGCATGCAGCTTCTGTTCGACCGGGGCTTTGAGTACGGCGAACATGCGGGCCTCGGCCTCATTCCGGGCGAAGTGCAGCCCATTGCGGACGTGATCCCGGCGGATTATAAAATCCCGCACATCGGCTGGAATGCCCTGCGCTTTACCGAAAACAAAAGCCCCCTCTTCCGATACATCAAAGAAGGAGACTGCGTGTATTTCGTGCATTCCTTTTACGCCGCCGACTGCGCGGAGAGCGTGATCGCCAATGCTGAGTACGGCGCCCTGCTCACCGCCGCCGTGCAGCGCGATAACGTCTGCGGCTGCCAGTTCCACCCGGAAAAGAGCGGCAAGGTGGGGCTCAACATTCTGAAAGCTTTCTGCGAGGGGGAAACGCTATGCTGATCTTTCCCGCAATCGATTTATACGACGGCAAGGCCGTGCGCCTGTATAAGGGCGACTATGCGCAGATGACCGTATACAGCGAAAACCCGCCCGAAATTGCCGAGACTTTCTGTCAACAGGGCGCAGACTGCCTGCACCTTGTCGACCTCGAGGGCGCAAAAACAGGGGAAACCCCAAACCTTGACACGATCAAACGCATCCGTGCCGCCGCGCCGCTCTTTATCGAAGTCGGCGGCGGCGTGCGCAGTATGGCGGTAGTGGAGCGCTATTTGGAGGCCGGCATCGACCGCGTCATCCTCGGCACCGCCGCTGTCACCGATCCCGTTTTTCTGCGGGAGGCAGTGGAGACATACAGGGAAAAAATCGCCGTGGGCGTGGATATACGGGACGGCAAGGTCGCCATCAAGGGCTGGACCGAGAAGTCGGCGCTGGATGCCTTTGATTTCTGCCGGGAGCTTCAGAGCCTCGGCGTGCAGACTGTCATCTGCACCGATATCTCCAGGGACGGGGCCATGCAGGGCACCAACCGCGCTCTCTATGGGGAACTGTCGAAGATGTTCAGCCTGAACATCGTAGCCTCCGGCGGCGTATCAAGCATCGACGATATCAAGGCCCTGCGGGCGCTGGATCTCTACGGGGCCATCATCGGCAAGGCATATTACACCGGGGCGGTTGATCTCAAAGAGGCACTGGAGGCGGCGAAATGATTACCAAACGAATCATCCCGTGTCTCGACGTGAAGAACGGGCGCGTGGTCAAGGGCGTCAACTTCCAGGGCCTGCGGGATCTGTCTTCCCCCGTGGAGCTGGGCAAATACTACTCCGACAGCGGAGCTGACGAGCTTGTGTTCTATGACATTACCGCCTCCGCCGAGGGGCGGCGGCTCTTCACCGACGTGCTGACCGAGGTGGCCCGCACCATCTTTATTCCTCTGACTGTGGGCGGCGGCATCAATTCGCTGGACGATTTTGACCGGGTGCTCAAATGCGGGGCGGATAAGGTCAGCGTCAACTCCGGTGCCATACGTGACCCCAAACTCATCTTCGAGGCCGCCAAACGCTACGGCGACCAGTGCGTGGTGCTGTCGGCGGATGTGAAGCGCGTTGACGGCGTGTTCCACGTCTTCGCCAGAGGCGGACGCGAGGACACCGGCATGGAGGCCATCGCCTGGATCAAAAAGGGCGTGGAGCTCGGCGCGGGCGAAATCGTCCTGAACTCCATTGACACCGACGGGGTAAAGCAGGGCTTTGATCTGGAAATGCTGGACGCGGTGTGCAATGCCGTGTCTGTGCCCGTGATCGCCTCCGGCGGCGCGGGAGGGATCGAAGATTTTGTCACGCTCTTCAAAACGCTTCCCAAGGTGGACGCGGGACTTGCCGCCTCCATCTTCCACTTCGGCGAGGTCACAATCCCCGACCTCAAGGCGGCCCTCAAGGCCAACAATATCCCCGTCAGAGAGGTATGAACATGGTAAACATTGATGAACTCAAATTCGATGAAAAGGGCCTGATTCCTGCCGTTGTGGTGGATTCCGTCACCAAAAGAGTGCTGACGGTGGCCTACATGAACAGAGAGAGCCTGCAGATCTCCATGGAAAAGGAGCTGACCTGCTTCTGGTCGCGCTCAAGGCAGGAACTGTGGCTCAAAGGCGAGACGAGCGGGAACTATCAGCACATCGTGTCCATCACGGCTGACTGCGACAAGGACGCCCTCGTCGTAGTCGTGGAGCCGGACGGCCCCGCCTGCCATCTCGGCACCTTCTCCTGCTTTGAAAATCCCGTCTGGCACAGCGACAGCCGCAGCGAGTTTTCACTTGAGGGGCTCTATGATCTGCTCGAGGGCCGCAAGCGCGATATGCCCGAGGGATCTTATACCAGCTATCTGTTCAACAAGGGCCTCGACAAGATCCTCAAAAAGGTGGGTGAGGAGTGCACCGAGGTCATCATTGCCGCCAAGGCCGAGGACAAAAAGGAGACGGTCTATGAGATCGCAGATCTTGCCTACCACGTGATGGTGCTGATGGTGGAGGCCGGGATCAGCGTGGAAGACGTGCACAAAGAGCTCGCCTCCCGCCACGTCATCGACCATAAGGTCAAACAGGAGAAAATGACATGAGAGTCAAAACGATAGGCGTTGTGAGTCTCTCCAGCGGGATGCTGGGCGAGGATTTCGCAAGGCACCAGCGGGAACTGGGCGTCAAGCGCATGGAGGCTTACGGCATCAGGGTCAAGTTCATGACAAATGCGCTCAAAGGCATCGCGTATCTGAACGCGCAACCTGAGGGCCGGGCAGCGGATCTGATCGAGGCTTTTCAGGATCCGGAGGTGGACCTCATCATGACCGCCATCGGCGGGGACGATACCTACCGCCTGCTGCCGTACCTGTTCGGGCACGACGAACTCAAAAACGCTCTCACCGACAAGCTCTTCCTCGGCTTCTCGGATACCACCGTCAACCACCTGATGCTCCACAAGCTGGGGCTGCCGACCTTCTACGGGCAGGCGTTTTTGACCGAGATCTGCGAACTGGGGCCGGAGATGCTGCCCTACTCGCGGCAATGTTTCGAAGAGCTTATCGAGACCGGGCGCATCGCGGAAATCCGCCCCAGCCCCCTGTGGTACGAGGAGCATAAGAGCTTTGGCCCCGAAGAGTTCGGCGCTGCGCCCGTTTCCCATGAAAACGGCGGTTTCGAGCTTTTGCAGGGTCCGGCGGTATTTCACGGCAAAATCCTCGGCGGCTGCATCTGCACGCTGTTCGATCTCTTCGACAACGGGCGCTATGCAGATTCTCCGGCACTTTGTGCCAGGTATGGCCTGTTCCCGCCGGCGGAGGATTGGCGCGGGAAGATCCTTCTGCTGGAATCCAGCGAGGAAAGACCAAGCCCGGAGAAGTACCGCGCGGCGCTCATGCACCTGAAAAACGCGGGCGTGCTGGACGCGGTGAACGGACTGCTCATCGGCAAGCCGCAGAACGAGGTATACGACAAGGAATACCGCGCGATTCTGCAGGAAGTCGTGGATGATCCGGAGAAGCCCATCGTGTGCAACCTTCCCATCGGGCATGCCCTGCCGCGCTGCATCCTTCCCTTTGGCGTGGAGGCCGAGGTGGACGCGGAAAAACAGCGGATAAAATTTTTGTATCAATGATGATTAAACGACAAGGGAGAGGCCAGGGCCTCTCCCTTGTCGTTTTTAAAAGTGTTTGAAGAACAGCGCTTTCATCTTGATCGTGGCTACGTCCTCGTCCACGCCCTCGACCGTGACTTTGAGCACGTCGCCCTGCTTGACGCCGAGGGTCATCAGCGCCATGAGGTGCCGCGCGTCGGCCCGGCGCTCTCCGTGAATGACGGTGATGGAGGACTGGTAGAGCTTTGCCTCCTTCACAATGAGCCCCGCATGCCGGGCGTGCAGGCCGACCGGGGTCTTTATCGTATACATGAATGACTGCATGACATCCTCCCCTCAGTCCCCGTTCATCATCTTTTCGCGCAGACGCGGGAAAAGATGCAGGATCTTCATCGGCTCGTAGAGGTTGCCGAGGCGGTGCAGCAGATGCATCGCATCATGCTCCGAGCGGTAGGGAGTCTTCAAAAACACCTCGCGCGGCCGCAGATTCGGCTCAGTGCGCTGCAGATAGCGCATGATGCGCTCTTCCGCCTGCGGCATGGTGGCGGTGTCGGCATAGAAATACAGGCCGCTCACACCGGGCACGGACTCCGGCTTTACCGACATGCGCAGCTTGCGGCCTTCCATATAGCCTTCAAGCCGCTTTTCGAGAATACGGATCTTATCCGCCTCGTCGATGATCTTGAGATAGACGATCTCCTCATCCTTGTAGATCTCGCCCTCCAGGTAGCTGCGGTAGGGAGAACGCTTCATGCGCTCGAGGATTGCCATCTCCTGCGCGTTCAGCTTGCCCCGGTGGAAGATGCAGACCTTGCCTTGGTGGATCGTGTAGAGAAAATAGGCGATGCCCATAGCGTCCAGATGCTCGCGCAGCCTGGCGGATTCCCAGACGTCCAGCGTTTCGGCCTGGAGATATGTATTCTCATTCGCGTCATAGATGGCGGCACCATCCATGACGATGAAGGGCACGCTCAGCTTCGTCTGGCTCATGGTCAGGGTGAAGAAGGCGGGGGCGTGTTCGGACATGAGGCAGATCTTCGCGCCGTCGTCATAGAGGTAGTTCAGGCGAAAGCGCGCCGCCGCCGGCAGGTGGGAAAAGCGGTCCGGCACAAGGTCCGCGATTTTGACGAAAAAGACAGAATTGCGCTCCTTATCGCGCGGCAGGCGGAAGACGTTGACCGCGATGGAAGCAGCGGTGCCCAGCAGTACGCCGGTGAAGCGCTCGAGGGCCTGCTGCAGCGGCGCTTCGATCTCAGGGAAGGCGATGACCACACAGATGAAGACAATGGCCGCCTGGCCGGAGGTATCGGGCCTGCGCAGAAGCACGCAGGTGTAGAGCGTCAGCATCACGCCGATCGCCATGCGCAGATATACCAGCAGCAGGACACTGCCCATCCGGGGGAATACCAGTATCAGCAGCAGAAAGCCCAGGCCCCACGCCGCGCCGATGAAGGTGCCGAGAAAGCGGCTGATGGCAAAGTCACGGGTGTCGCGCACATAAGGCTGCATGCAGATGATGGCGGTGATGGCGGCCTCAGCGGGCATCTCGGCCCCGCGGTAGCCGTGCACATAGTAGACCAGAAGCGTGATCAGAACGGCGATACTCGTTTTGACAATGCGCTGACCGATATGCGGCAGATAAAATTTTTGCCTGTTGTCGTGTATATTCATAAAGATTCCTTGTCTAATACTGTTTTTCAATTAAAAGAAGACACTTTTAATTGAAAAGGTGCCGCTTTACGCGTCACCCCTCTGCGTCAGAGACGCAGAGGACGTCTCATACAGTTTCCTACGCGCTAACGCGCTATTAAAGGTAGACTTTGTCTACTTTTAATAGGAAACTAGTATCATATTTGAGTTTACGAAGGAATACACCGAATCATGCCTTTTGTCAAGCGGAAAAACCTTTTATATACAGATTGTTCACAATACCTTCAAGCTTCAAAATATTCGGGAGGGATCGTTTTATCGCGGAAATAAAACTGCCTGTCGCGCTCCCCGATCGGGCGCAGCACGCGGCAGGGATTCCCGACTGCCACGACGTTTGCGGGGACGTCCTTTGTTACCACACTGCCCGCGCCGATGACGCTGCCTTCCCCGATTATGACGCCGGGCATAATCAGCGCTCCAGCGCCGATCCAGCAGTTTTTCCCGATGTGTACCGCCGCATTGTATTGCAGACCCTGTTCCCGGAGCTCAGGCAGGATGGGGTGTCCCGCCGTGGCGACGACCACGTTCGGGCCGAACATCACGTTGTCGCCCACATAGATGTGCGTGTCGTCCACCAGCGTCAGGCCGAAATTGGCGTAGACATTGCTGCCGAAGTGGACAAAGTGCCCGCCCCAGTTTGCGTGAAAGGGAGGCTCGATGTAGCAGTTTTCGCCGATCTCACAGAACATCTCGCGCAAAAGCGCCGCACGGCGTTCGCTTTCTGAAGGGCGGGTGTGATTGTAGTCATAGAGCTTTTCCAGGCACCGGTTCTGGACGTCCAGGATCTCCCCAGCCATGGGGAAATAGAGAGAGCCGTCGTGAAGCTGTTCAAACATGTTTACCGTCCTTTCCGTCATCCCGACTTAAAGCGTTTCCATGCGGCCGAGCGCAGGGAGGGCATGTCCCTCATAATCGAACAGGGCCTGGTTGGCCCACTCATTGCCGCCCGGGCCGGGGTTATTCAGATAGCGCAGACCCGCAGGTGCCGCCCATTCGCTGCCCTTTACCGGCAGCCACGCCGGTTCCCAGTACACGAACCCCGCGCCGAGGCCTTCCGGGGTTCGGCGGATGAGGGCGGCGAGTTCTGTCAGAAAAACGGCCTGCCCTGCGGGCGTCATGGGCCAGGGAATGGATGCTGCTTCTTTCTCGCCCGCCGCCGGGCCCTTGCGCTGATCAGAGGCAAGACGCTCAAAGTCGGCGTAATCATCCAACGTGTGGCCGGCGGCAGTCTCGGTGATGAGCAGGGGCTTATGATAAACCTCGGCAAGCGTATGCAGGTTCTTTTCCAGTCCCGCCAGCGTACCGCTCCAATAAGGGTAATAGCTCAGACCGATCCAGTCAAAGTCTTCGCCGCCGCTTTCCGTGTAATGGGAAAACCACTCAGCGGAAATCTCCGGTCTGCCGCCGTTATCCAGGTGGATGAGCGCCTTCGCTTCCGGCAGCGTATCCCGCACGGCGCGGATGCCGCAGCTGACAAGCTGTGCGATCCGTTCCCAAGCGGGAACTTTGCCGTTCGGCCAGAGAAGACCGTTTGTGATCTCATTGCCGACGGAGACGAGATCCGGCGCGAGACCCTGCGCTTGCAGACTTTGCAGCGTGTCGCGCGTGAAGCTGTATACTGCCTTTTCAAGCTGCGCTGGACTCAGACCGCGCCACGCCTTCGGCAGATTCTGTTTGCCGGGGTCGGTCCAGAAATCGCTGTAGTGGAACACAAGCTGCCAGGAGAGCCCCAGATCCTTTGCCCGTCTTGCCAGCACCATGACAGTGTTCAGATCGCAGCTCCCGCCGCCGTAGGCTTCTCCCGCCCCGCTTCTCGGATCGTTCCAAAGCCGCAGACGGATGTGGTTGACGCCGTGACGGGCGAGGATGTTTATTGCGTCATCCTCGCGACCGTCCGGGTCATAGAAGCGGCCGCCGCAGCTCTCCACCTCCGACAGGGCGGAGAGATCGGCGCCTTTGAGAAAGTCTGTCATTCCTCGTTTTCGAAGGTGAAGCGGCGATACATGTCCTTATAGCGGAAGCGAGCCAGCTCGTTTTTCTCGAGCACCTCTTCCTCCGTGCCGTGAAACTGGCAGCGCAGGCAGTAGTATTCACCTTTGTCCTTATCGAAAAACATGTCCATGTCGATGTCCCGCATGAAGCAGGACGGGCATCGGAAGTTCAGTCTGCCCTTTCCAGCCTGAGCCATGTGCTGAACACCTCCTTGTCTTTCAGAGTGCCCTCATAGCCCAGCGTGAACATGGGGCTGAAGGCGTAGCCTTCGCGAACAAATCCCTTCGTGTCCCGCCCCTCGGCGCGCATGCTGACCTCGGTTTTGATGGGCGGGATGCGGCACCAGACGCGCACTGCATCTTCCGCGGCTGCCTCGCGGCAGCGGTACTCGTAGGGGATGACGGTGCTGTCGTCCCTGGCGTCGACACCGAGAGTGAGGGAGGACATATCCTCGGTGTATTCGGTGGTGCCGTAGCAGCCGACCATGTACTCGCGGATGGTGACGGTTTGCGTGGGGTCGCTGACGGAGAGAATACGGCGATCTATTCGGATCTCGGAGGAGCCCTCGGCGAAGGTGATCACGCTCTGAACCGTGACGGTCAGACCGTCTTCAAATACCACATCCACCGGGTCGAGGGTGAGGACGCGGTCCTTGCCCTCGCGGCTGAAATGCGCCTTGGTGCGGCAGAGACAGAGGTCGATTTCCTCTCCGCCGCGGCAGAGCTTGGCGCTGCGCACGGTGCCCTCACCGGCGTAGTGAGTGAAGTAGCCCGCGCGGTACTTCTCCTGAATCAGGAAGGGGTAGCTTGCGTCCTGCACATGCTTCGTCCCGATGCCGACGGGCCACTCAAGCTTGGCGGCATAGGGGCGCAGGTCGACGATCGCGCCGCCCTGATCCATGTTGACGCAGACGCGCATGAAGGGATCGCAGTACCAGAAAAGCTGCTTGTCGCTGCCGTAGAGGATATCCCGCCACAGGGCGCACTCCGGCTCGGTGTAGCTCTTCTTTTCCCGGTAGTAGTCGGCAAACTCGGCCATGGTCATATCTGTGAGTCTGCCCTCTTTCTTGAGTCTGCCGTAGTAAGCGCAGCCGTCCTCGTAGGACTTGAGCAGCAGCTCATAGGGCTGCTCCCAGCGGCCCATCTTGTTCATCCAGCCGGGGCCGACGAACATCATGTTGTAGGCGTAGCCGTCGTTGTATCTGGCGAGGGAGCGGTACTGGTCGATGAGGTTATAGAGATAGGGGTACTCCCAGGTCTTCGTGTCATAGATCATGCCGCGCAGGACGTTCTGCGGGTGGGTCCCGAAGTTGGAGCCGTTGCCGTCATAGCAGGCCAGCAGATCACGGCTCAGATGGGGGATGGCGACGATGCCGCTGTCCTCCGCCTCATTCGCAGCGGGGGCGTGGGTATTGGCCTTCGAGGGGATCCAGGGCGCCCAGGGGCCGCCGTCCATGAAGGTGTACCAGGAGTTGTTGCAGGTGTGGTAGGCCTTCGGCCCCTCCTCCCAGCAGGTGGCAACGGCACACTTGACAGAGGGGTATTCCGCTTTGATGAAGTTGATTAAATCAGCGTCCAGATAGTAGGAGCCGGTAGACTGGGGATAAAAGCCAAAGCAGTCGTGAAACTTCTCAAACACGTCGCTCACGATGGCCTTCTTGTCCTCCATGGAGAACATCCAGATGCAGAAGTCCTTGGTTTTGTACTTCTCCCGGAACTGTTCACAGGGGAGCCCCAGGAGCGTCAGACCGATCTCGTCGCCGTAGGTTTCGTGGTGCTCCTTTGCAACGGCCACAGCCTCGTCGTTGAAGAGACTGGCGTAGGTCATCTGAATAGTGGTTTTGAGGCCGTTTTTATGAGCACATGCCTGCTGGGTGCGGAAGATGTCCAGACTTTCCGTCAAAAGCGCTTCGCGTCCCAGATCCTCGGCCTTGCCCTGTCCCGTGACCTTCTCCGCGTACTCCGGCACCATCTCGGGGCGGTGGATGATGTTGAGGATAAACTGATCCATACTTGCCTCCGATTCCGATCAGATGCCCTTAAATGTGAAGCTCAGATGCAGGGGCTCCGACGCAGGCAGAAGATACTCGGGGTGGGTCTTCGCTCCCCAGCTGTCGTCCCCGCCGACGCCCATCTGCGCCAAAGCCACGCGGGCAACGGTATAGTTGACCGGGGGCAGCTCGTCTTCATGCAGGGCGTTTTCCAGCTCATGGGGTGTCCAGGGCAGAACATTGACGGAGAGCGCGTCGCCGGAAAACTCGATGCCGCGGCCCTTAAGGTCGGTGACCTTTGCCCAGCGGACGCCGCAGTGATTGCCGCTCTCCTGCGGGCGCAGGTAGTGGGCGAGATTGTCCCTGATGTCCTTATCGTACACGCCCAGTTTTCCGCCCTTCTGACGGTCGGCGTAGGTCTCCTCCGGCCCGAGGCCGTACCACTTGAGATGATCCAGCTCCGCCGGCAGACGGAACAGCACACCGAACTCCGGCATGTCGCCGAGACCCTCGGCGGGCGTATAGTCAAGCTCCGTGCGGATCGTGCCGTCGCCGAAGACCTCATAGGAGAGGGTGCATTCGCTTGCGGGCGCGGTGGGCATGTGATAGCGATACGTCACCTTCACGCTGTGCTCATGCTCTTCAAGCGCCGGGACGTTGTCTGCCCAGGGGTAGAGGCTCGCGATCTTCCACTGGGCATAGCGCTGCGGCATCTGATTGCCGCGGTCATTGTCAGTGGGGGCGCGCCAGAAGTTCGGCACGGGCATCTGCTTCATAAGCTCGCGTCCGCCGCAGACATAGGAGCAGAGCCCCGGGCGGATGCCGTTGAAGAGGACGGAGAAGCCCTCGCCCCGGACGCCCAGATTGAAGGTGCCGCGGGTGATGGTCAGAGGGGCGGTGATAGGTTTTTCGACCTTCTCCATCGGCAGAATAGTCTGCCCAAAGGCCACCTCATGTCCCGCCTTGGCCCAGATGGTATCCTCTTTCAGCGTAAAGGACACGGTGACGGCCAGCTCGTCGCCGGGAACGGTTTCCCGCAGAAACGCGATCTCCGCCTGCATCTCTTCGGGCAGGAGGAAGGAGCCTTCCTTCAAAGGCTCAACAGCGATGTCCATGGGCAGGCGCTGCCATTCCCTGCCGTTTCTGAGCAGGATGGCGGAAGCGTTATAGGTATCCGTATTGGTAAAGAGATTGCGGTTTTTGATGTTTACGGTCAGAGCGTCGAAGCTCACGCCGATGCCCTGATAGCAGGCCTTGACCTCCTGCATCTTGGGGGAGGGAGCGTGGTCGCCGCCGTAGACGATGCCGTTGCCGCTGAACTCCCAGTCAGTGGGGCGCTCGTCAAAGTCACCGCCGTAGCCGAGGCGCATTTTCCCGGCGTTATCCTTCTGATAGATGGACTGGTCAGCCCAGTCCCAGATGAAGCCGCCCTGGTAGCGCGGCTCACGTTCGCTGAGCTCGGTATATTTGTGCAGCGCGCCGCAGGAGTTGCCCATGGCGTGGCTGTACTCGCAGCAGATGAAGGGTTTGCCCCGGTTGTTGCGGAGCCACTGCTCAATTTCTGCCACGGGCGGGTACATGCGGCTTTCCATGTCGCTGGTGTCGGGGAAGCTGCGGTCCCAGAAGATGCCCTCATAGTGGACAAGACGCTGCTTGTCCAGAGCGCGGAAGCGCTGGCTCATGTTGAAGATCACATGCCCGCCGAAGGATTCGTTGCCGCAGGACCAGATGAGCACCGAGGCGTGGTTCTTGTCGCGCTGATAGATGGATTCGACACGGTCCAAAAGAAGGGGCTCAAACTCCCGGTGATTCTTGGGGACGATGTTTGGATCATCCTTTCCCTCATAACCGGACAGCACCCAGGAACCGTGGGTCTCCATGTTGGTCTCGTCGATCAGATACAGGCCGTAGCGATCACAGAGGGCATAGAGGGCGGAGTCGTTGGGATAGTGACTGGTGCGGATGGCGTTGATGTTGTGGCGCTTCATGGTGATGATGTCGCGCTCGAGCTCCGCGCGGTCGGGCACGCGCCCGGTGCGGGAGTTGAAGTCGTGGCGGTTGACGCCCTTGAAAACGATGCGTTTGCCGTTTAAGAGCATGAGCCCGCCCTTCATCTCAAAGCGCCTGAAACCGATGTCCTGGGGAATGATCTCGGTGACATTGCCATCCTCGTCCAGCACTTCGACCGTGAGGGTGTAGAGGGCGGGATCCTCCGCGCTCCACAGGGCGGGATTGGCAAGCTCAAGGCTTGCCTCAGCCGTTCCGGTGATGATGACCGCTGCCCCCTCGGCGACCTGCGCACCGCCGCGCGTGAGGCTCAGGCGGAGCTTGCCCTCGCCCTTCGCCCTGGCCTTGACCTCGACCGTACCGGTTTTCAGATTCTTGGAAAGCGTCGGTATGATCGAGAGATCGGTCACCGCGGTTTTCGGCAGGGCGTAGAGAAAGACGCTGCGGAAGATGCCGGAGAAGCGGATAAAGTCCTGATCCTCAAACCAGGAGCCGGGGGTAAAGCGGAACACGCGCACACTCAGCACGTTTTCACCCTCACGCAGGGCATCGGTCAGCGCAAAGTCGGAGGGAGAGAAGGTGTCTTCACTGTAGCCGATGTATGTTCCGTTGAGCCAGACGGCAAAGCCGCTCTCCACGCCCTGAAAGGAGATGTTGACCTCTTCCCCGCGGAAGCTCGCGGGCAGGGTGAAGGTGGTCACATAGTCCATGACAGGGTTGAAGAACGTCGGGATTTCGCCGGGTTTTAAGTCCTCGGTGCCGTCCCAGGGGTACTGGTAGTTGTTGTAGGCGGGCACACCCCAGCCCTCCATCTGCACATGGGCGGGCACGCGGATGGTGCTCCAGCCGGTGGAATCCACATTGGGGAAGTCCACGGGAGCCTCTGCGAGACTGCGGGCATAATGGAAACGCCACAGGCCGTCCAGCGGCATGCGCAGGCTGGATTTGCCCATGCGCAGCTCACCGGCCGTGCGGTAGGCCACATGGTCGGAGTGGGCGGGCAGGCGGCCTTCGGCAAAGATCGCCGGATCGCGCACGACCCGGTCAAAGTCAAATGTATTCATGGTGATTGCTCCTGACTGTTCAATATTTTGCGCCATAACTATACAGAAAGCGGCGCCTTCCGTCAAGCGGAAGGCGCCGGAAAATGCGCTTGAAGGAATAATTACTTGACTGCGCCGGTAATGCCTTCCGCAAACTGCTTTTGCAGGATGAAGAAGATAATGACCGTGGGCAGCGAGCAGAACAGAACACCCATCATCAGCGCACCGTAATCGATGGTGTAACCGTTGGCGAGGTTCGCAATAAACAGAGGCATGGTCTGCGCTTCCGGAGCCTTCAGCACGACGCGGGGCCAGAGGTAGGCATTCCAGGCGTTCATGAACGTGATGACCGCGGCTGCGGCATAGGTGGACTTCATGATGGGCATGTAGATCTTAAAGAAGATCTGCCACTCCTTCAGACCGTCGATGCGCGCCGCATCCATAAGGGCGATGGGGAAGTTTCGTGAGTTCTGACGGAACATCATGATCATGAACGGCGTGGCGACTGAGGGGAGGATAAAGCCCCACACGCTGCTCAGGAGTTTCATCTTGCTCATCATGGAAAACAGCGGGATCATGGTGGCGACGCCGGGGATCATCATGGCCATGAGCAGGATGCCGAAGAGAATGTCCTTGCCCTTCGTGTGATAGAGCTCAAAGCCGTAACCTGCCAGCGAGCAGATGAACAGGCTCAGGACCGTCTGTACACCGGCAAATACGAAGGAGTTGCGCATGGCGCTCCAGAGCTTGGACTGGAAGAAAGGCGCACCATCCAGCAGGGCTTTGAAGTTATCCGCGCTGAAAGCGCCGAACCAGAGACGGCCCTGGGAGACATCCACCGTGGCGTTGGTGGCCGCGGTCAGCATCCAGAAGAGCGGGAAAACCGAAATGACCGAGCAGATGATCAGAAAGATATAACTGGGGATCAGCCGCCGCTGAATGGCGTCCATACCCTTCCTTTTCTTTTCAGTCACGGGTATCACCCACTTTCAGATTGATGGCGGCGAGGATTGCCACCAGGATGAAGACTACAAAGGACAATGCAGCGGCGTAGCCAAAATTGGCCTTGCCCTGGAAAGCGGTATTGTAGATGTGATGCGACATGGTCATCGTGGTACCCGCCGGGCCGCCGTTTGTAAGGTTGACCGACTCATCGTACAGCTGCAGGGTGCCGTTGATGGACATGATGAAAGTCATGATGATGACGGGGCGAAGCTGGGGAACCGTGATGTGCCAGAAGGTCTTCCAGCCATTGGCACCGTCGATCTGCGCGGCCTCGTACACCTGATAATCGAGGTTTTGCAGGCCCGCCAGATAGAATACCATGTTGTAGCCCGTCCAGCGCCAGATCAGCGCGGTAATGATGACGCCGCGCGCCGTGCCTGTCTGGCCGAGCCATTTGATGTTCTCATGGATGATACCGAGCTTCATCAGGATGGTGTTGATCATACCGGTATCATAAAACAGGGTCCGGAAGATCAGCGAATACGAGACCAGCGAGATCGCACAGGGCAGGAAAATGCAGGTGCGGAACAGGCCGCGGCATTTGAGGTTCGGGTTATTAAGCAGCTGGGCAAGCAAAATCGCCAGCACCAGCATGACGGGAACCTGGATAATTAGGTATAAAAACGTGTTCTTGAGCGCCGTGATAAAAGTTTTGTCCTTGAACATGCGCAGGTAGTTGTTATACCACGGGGTCGCCCATTTCATATTGGCGCTCGAGCCGGTCTTGAAGGACATGATGAGTGCGGAGAACATGGGATAAAAGCTGAATATCATGATCATGGCGGAGGCCACGATAAGAAAGGCCCAACCCCAGCGGGTGGTCTTTTTCTCCATAGAAATCCCTCCCTTGATAAATTGCCCCGTCATGAGTACTCATGACGGGGCAATGCCGTTTTTTTAATCAGAGTTTAGCCGCGAAAATCAGCCCATCTCAAACTCGACCTGATCCTGAGCAGACTGGAGCTCAGTCATGAGATCAGCGCCGTTGATGATGTTGGTGATGGCATTGCCGATGTAGGTACGGGCGGTGTAGTGGTAGTCGTTCTGCTCAATGACAGGAACGTGAGCGCCCATGCCGACGATGTCGGAGTAGATGGCCTGACCGCCGAAGTAATCGATGCCTTCCTTGTAGACGTCGGACTGACCGGCGGAGATGCAGCAGGTGATGACGCCGCCGTCACGCAGGGCGTTGTCATAGGTCTCCATGGCGCCCTCGCCGCCGCCGAAGGTGTAGGCGAGGAATTCCTTGGCCAGGTCAACGTTCTTGCAGGCACCGGTGATGTACAGGGAAGAGCCGCCGTTGGCAGCGTAGCCTTCCTTGCCGCCGTCGAGGGTGGGCAGGGTAGTGATGGCCCACTTGCCGCTGTTGTCAGCAACCTGACGGATGGTGGGGATGATCCAGTTGCCGTTCATGACACCGGCGGTCTGATTGCCGACGATGGTCTGGTCGCAGTACTCGGACCAGGAGTTAGCGAGGAGGATGGTGCCGTCCTTGGCGCCCTGGACAATGACTTCAATGATGCGCTGGAAGGGCTCGTTGTCGACAAAGTTGGGCTGGCCGTCCTTCCACTGGCTGAGACCCTCAGCCTGCATGAACATGTAGGGCAGGTCATCGCCGGAGTGGTCCATGGACAGGAGAGCGAAGCCGGTCTTGGCCTTGACGTCGCGGGCGATCTCGAGCCAGCGGTCCCAGGTGATGCCGGTCAGGTCGGCGATGGTGTAGCCGGCCTGCTCGAGCACGTCGGTGCGGTAGGCGAAGATCGCGGTGCCGTTGTCAACGGGAGCGCCGTAGTGCACGCCGTCGATGGTGCTGTAGCTCAGCTTCTCAGCGCCGAAGTCGTCCCAGTTGATGTCAGCGCCTTCGAGGGACTGCCAGCAGTCGGGATAGTCGGCCACGTAGGACTGAATGAAGTGGTCCTGGAAGAGAACGATGTCGGGCAGGGAGCTCAAATCACCGGAGGAACCGGCCAGAGTCATAGCCTGCTCCACGTCGGAGGAGCCGGACTGGGTGGCAATGTCCAGCTTGAAATCGGGGTGAACCTTCTGGAAGGCGGCCTCAGCGGCCTTCAGGGCAGGAATGTTGAAGTTTGCGTCCCATGCGTAGACAGAAAGGGTGTTGCCGTCGTCGGCGAATGCGGAGCCGGACATGGCCATCAGAGAGAAGACCATTGCCACAGTCAGCAGAAGCGCGAAGAGCTTTTTCATGTTGCAGCCTCCAAAAAAAATTTTCCGTGCGCGAATGCTCTCAAAGAAACGAAATGTACAAATTAAACAAATTCCGAACTTTGATATTCACACCGTAAGTTCATGATAACATGCGAATAATGTAAAGTGCCGCCATTTACGATCAACAAAACGGCGGCAACGATCATTAAAATTTTAACCTTAGCATGGTCCACAAAAACAAATTGTGCAGATTGTGCACAGTGCCAGAATTTCAAGTATTTACCCGGAACTGCATCAGTCCTCCGACCAGCCCTTGAGCAGCGTGATGCTGTAGTCGCGCAGGCGGTTTTCATGTTTCTCTCTCTGCAGCTTCCACTGGTAGGGCGTGGTGCCCAGAAACTTCCTGAAATTGCGCGTGAAGCTGGATACGGAGGAAAAGCCGCACTCGCTGGCGACCAGATCCATTGGGCAGTCGCGGCGGTCCATCATGCGGCAGGCCTCCCGGATGCGAACGGAGTTGAGATAATCGATGGGCGGCATGTTGACATATTCCCGGAAAACACGGCGAAAATGCGGCTCTGAAAGCCCGCACTGCTTTGCCAGTTCTTCGGCACGGATATCGCTGCGGTAATGTTCCTCAATGTAAGACAGAGCAGGCAGAATCTGCGGGCGGGCAGCACCCTCCGGCAGCTCCTGTGCGCCCGGCTCTTCGTTCAGACGCAGAAGCCGCAGCAAAAGTATTTTCACAAGATCGCGCGTTACATCGCGATAGTAGGGCTCGTGCCGCTGCATCTCGCGGATAATCTCGCGCGCCGCACCCGCCAGGGCCGCCCCTTCGCTCTCGTCCAGAAGCACTGCACGGCGGTTCAGGAGCGCGAGCTTCTCCTCCTGCAGCTGCTTGCTGTTGGGATAAAGCTCCCGGACAAGCTGAGCGGGATCGAGAAATAAATACTCCCAGAAATTCTCACCATCGCTGAACGTGTGGTGCGGACAGTTTGCGGGGATGACGGAAATCATGCCGCCGGAGTAGGGGCAGTCCCTGCTGCCGAGCGTGAGCACACCGCAGCCCTCATGACAGATCCCGATCTCCATGAGATTGTGGAAGTGGAAGTATTGGACGTCATGTCCGTATACCCGCCGCCAGGAATCACCCAGCAGCGCAAGCACATATTCATTTTGCGGAATCTCATAAAAGCGAAATTCCAGGCGCTGTCGTTTGTTGCGTCCCATCAGTTCTCCTGAAAATGATCGAAAATGCTGATTTAGTGATCGAATTTGCTAATAATACATTATTCTATATACATTTTATAATATATTGCGAGGTGTTGTCAATAAAAGAAGTATAGCCGCGGATTTGCCTTGCAAATCCGCGGCGCTTCAAGTATGATCTTTTTTGACAGAACAGAAGGGAGATGGGGACTGTGCTGACAGACGAAATTCGCGCGGAGCTTTTCCGCCTGCGGGATGAGAAGTATCGGGATTTTCAGGCAAAGCTGATCCCGGGTATGGAGCCGGAGACAATGATCGGTGTGCGCACACCTGCGCTGCGTGCGTATGCAAAGGAGTTGACAAAGCGTCCAGATGTAACAGAATTCCTGGATGCGCTGCCGCACTTTTATTTCGATGAAAACCAGCTGCACGCCTTCATCCTCTCGGAGATGAAGGACTTTGAGGAATGCGTCCGGGCGGTGGACCGCTTCCTGCCCTTTGTTGACAACTGGGCCACCTGTGACCAGCTTTCCCCAAAGGTGTTCGGAAAGCATCGCACGGCGCTGCTGCCGTGGATCGAGACCTGGCTTGCCTCCGGGGAAACCTATACCGTGCGCTTCGGCATCGGGATGCTGATGCAGCATTTTCTGGATACGGACTTTGACCCGACCTATCCCGCCTGGGTGGCGGCAGTGAAGTCGGAGGAATACTACATTAACATGATGCGCGCATGGTACTTCGCCACGGCGCTGGCAAAGCAGTATGACGCAGTGCTGCCGTATCTGGGAGAGCAGAGGCTTGACGACTGGACGCAAAACAAGACCATTCAGAAGGCGGTGGAGAGCTGCCGCATCACGGACGAGCAGAAGGCATACCTCAAGACGCTGAAAGTGAAAAAGGCATAAACAAAACAGGACGGCGGGTTTCCCGCCGTCCTGTTTTGTTTATGGGGCTTACGCCTCGGTGACGTATTTGTGCAGGGTGGCACGCACGGCGCCGGGACCTGCGGTAAGCTCAGTGAAGTAGGCGCAGACCTTGTCGGCAAGGCCCGCTTCCACCAGATCAACGCCGAAGATTGCGGCGTTTCTCAGCAGGCCTTCGAGCTTGGAGCAGTCGGGCTTCTCGCCGAGTTTGAAGTCCCTGACATAGGCCTGTGCGGTCTCAAGCAGGGGATCGGGGGACGGCTCAAAGGCATTGCCGTTGTCGTCCACCGCCATCAGGTAGCGCAGCCAGCCCGCGTGCACCAGGGGGATGAGCTTCAGATCATCGACCTTGAGCGTGTCGGACGCCATGTAGGCCTTGATGGTCTCGCCGAAGCGGATGGGCAGCTTCTGGGAGGTGTCGGTCGCGATGCGCTGGGGCATATCCGGCATGAAGGGGTTCGGGATGCGGACATTGACCACGGCGTCAATAAAGTCTTTCGGATGGATGATGCCGGGATCGGTGACCACGGGCAGACCCTCTTTGTAGCCCACGACCTCGACCAGCTTGTGCAGATCCTCGTCCTGCATCTCTTTGTAGATCTTGTCAAAGCCCAGCAGGCAGCCGTAAACGGCGAGGCTGGTGTGAAGGGGATTGAGGCAGGTGCAGACCTTCATGCGCTCCACCTTGTCCACGGTCTCGCGGTCGGTGAAGTAAATGCCGGCCTTCTCGAGGCAGGGGCGGCCGTTGGGGAAGTTGTCCTCAATGACCAGATACTCGCATTCCTCGGCATTGACAAAGGGGGTGCCATCCTCGAGTCCGTCCTCTTTGAGCATGGCGGCGACAGAGGCGTCCGGGCCCGGGGTGATCTTGTCGATCATAGACCACGGAAAGCTAACCTGTTCAGAAATCCATTTATTGAAACCCTCGCCGCCCCACTTCTCCGCAAAGCAGGAGATGGCGGCCTTGAGCTTGTCGCCGTTGTGGGAGCAGTTGTCCATGCTCACCATGGCGATGGGCGCCTTGTTCTTGCGGTAGCGGGCGCAGAGCAGAGCGGTGAGCTTGCCCATGTAGCTCTTTGCCTTCTCGGGTCCGGCCTCAAGATCAGCGGCGATGTCGGGCAGGAGCTCGCCCTTGCCGTCATAGAGGGCATAGCCCTTCTCGGTGATGGTGAAGGACACCATCTGGAGAGACGGATTTTCAAAAATCTCTTTCAGCCTCGCTTCGCTGCCGTAGAGGTAGACCTTCTCGGCGATGGAGGCGACGACGGCCTTTTCCACATTGCCGTCGGCCTTGAGGGTGACCTTGACGGTCAGATTGTCGTTTTGCTCGGGCTTCTTCTCGCGGCGCTCGGCGGCGATGATGCCGGTCTCACTGAGACCCGCGTCCAGCAGACGCTGGCAGGCGTCGGCCTGAAAGGCCTTGAAAATGTTGCCTGCACCGAAGTGCAGCCAGGTGGGATTTGCGATGGTCTTTGCGACCATGGCGTCACGGTCAAACTTGGGCAGGCGGTACCCAAGCTTCTCCCATGCTTCTCTATGCTTGATGGATTCGTTATTCAGTACCATAAGTCCACACTCCAAACTTCAAGCGCCAAACTTGTCCATGTAGTCCCATGCGCCCAGCATGTACATGATGCCGAGGGCGCGGTCGTACAGACCGTAGCCGGGGCGTACATTGCCGGGCTTCTCATCCCAGAGGTGACGGCCGTGGTCGGGGCGGATGTAGCCCTCATAGCCGCCGTCGTGATAGGCCTTGAGGATTTCGAGGATGCCGGTCTCGCCGTCGCAGTCGCGGTGGCTGGCCTCGGAGAAGTCGCCGTTTTCAAAGTGCTTGATGTTGCGGATGTGCGCAAAGGCGATGCGGTCGCAGTGCTTGCGCACGATGGCGGCCACGTTGTTGTTGGGATTTGCGTTCAGAGAGCCGGAGCAGAGGGTCAGGCAATTGTAGGGATCGTCCACCATGCTGAGGAAGCGGTCGATGCTCTCAGCGTCAATCAGCAGGCGCGGCAGGCCGAAGATATCCCAGGGGGGGTCATCCATGTGGACAGCCATCTTGATGTCGCACTCGTGGCAGACCGGCATGAGCTTTTCAAGGAAGTACTTGAAGTTTTCCCAGAGCTTCTCCTTGGTGACGGGCTTGTACTTTTCAAACAGCTCGTCCAGCTTCGCCATGCGCTCGGGCTCCCAGCCAGGGAAGGTCATGTGGTATTTCTCGGTCAGGCCCATGACGTAGTCGGCCATCTCTTTTGGATCATCCTGGATCATGTCCTTCTGGTAGAACAGAGCCGTGGAGCCGTCGCCCACGGGATGGAACATGTCGGAGCGGGTCCAGTCGAAGATGGGCATGAAGTTGTAGCAGATGACCTTCACGCCGAAGGGCGCGAGGTTGCGGATGGTCTGGATGTAGTTTTCAATGTACTGATCGCGGGTCGGCAGGCCGATCTTGATGTCATCGTGGACGTTGACGGACTCGACCACATCGGCATTGAAGCCGGCGGCGGTGATCTGATCGACGACTTTTTTGATCTCCTCCGGCTGCCAGATCTCGCCGGGCATCTTGTCGTGCAGAGCCCAGACGATGGTGCTCACACCGGGGATCTGACGAATATCGGAGAGCTTGATGTTGTCGTTGCCTTCGCCGTACCAGCGAAAGCCCATTTGCATAGGCATGAATGTTTCCTCCTTATTTGAAATATTGTGGATAACTTTTCTGAATAATTCCAGCGTCAACGCGATAGCGGGCCAGATGAGCGGTGAGCAGCGACCTTGCCGTGTCTGCAGCGCAGTTTCGGATACTTTCAAAGATGGCCTCATGCTCACGGATGATGCCCTCGTCGGTGATGGTGCTCAGGGAAAGATTGCGAACCCGGTCAAAGTGAACCTGAAGATTCTGCATGAGCTGCCAGATCTCAAGCTTATGGGTGATTTCAAAGAAGAAGCGGTGAAACTCGTTGTCTTTCTTCATGACTTCCTCCAGCGCGCCGCTGCGAAAGGCGATGTGCTGCATGGCAAGATTCTGCTCAAAGCGCATCAGATCCTGCTCCGTGCGCTTTTCACATACCTCTGCGATCACCGCGGTCTCCAGCGTGGAGCGCAGGAAGCTTGCCTCCTCCACCAGGTCGTAATCGATGAGGGCAATGGAGGTCTTTTTCTGCGGCACGATCTCTACCAGCTTCACTTTCTCAAGCTCGGACAGGGCCTCGCGGACAGGAGTGCGGGAGACGGAGAGCGCGGCGGACAGCTCGTTTTCACTGATCTGACTGCCGGGCGGCAATTCCAGCTCAACAATATTCTCTTTTAATACACGCAAAGCAAAATTCTTTGCCGTTTCACGCGGGAGCGGTTGAGACAGTTTCACGGGGAGCCTCCAGAAATCGGCGCTCCGCCGGAGCGGAAACGCTCAGTATTTTTACGCGGCCACGCCGTAAACCAGGTTCGGCAGCCACAGCACGGCCTGCGGGAAGAAGACCATGAACAGGATGACCAGCACCACGGCGGCATAGAAGGGCCAGCCGTCCCGGAAGGTATCCTGAATGGAGCAGCCCATAATGTCGGAGGTGGCATAGAGCGCGACGCCCACGGGCGGGGTCATGACGCCGAAGGTGACGGTGGTCATCATGATCATACCGAACACGACCTCATCCACGCCCACACTGCGCATGACGGGCAGCAGGATCGGGGTGAGGATCAGGGCAATGACGGTGGTTTCCATGAACATGCCGCAGATCAGCAGGAAGAGGATCACAAGACCCAGCAGCAGGTAGGGATTGCTGGTGACCTGGACGAGGGAGTTTGCGATGGAAACGGTGATGTTGTCGTACACGACTCCGTAGCCGAACACGCCGGAGAAGGCGAGAATGATGGTGATGACGGTGATGTCCTTGACGGAGGAGCGCAGGGTGTCCATCATGGTCTTCCAGTTGAGCTCCTTGTAAATCACGATACCAACAAAGAGGGCGTATGCACAGGCAAAGGCGCCGGACTCGGTGGGACTCATGATGCCGAAGCGGATCAGGACGATCAGCAGCACGGGGAAGAGCATGGCCCAGATGCACTCAAAGAAGGTCTTAATAACCACCTTGAAGGGGGCGGGGCGGTCGTGCTCGGGCTGGTAGCCGTACTTGCGGGCACTCCAGGTGACGGCCAGCATCAGCAGCACGCACATCAGGATGCCGGGCACCCAGCCTGCCATGAAGAGACGGCCGATGGAGACCTCACCCACGGTGCCGTAGATGATGAGGCCCATGGAGGGCGGAATCGTGGCCACGATCAGGCCGGAAATGCCGTTGATGGCGGCAGCCCAGCCCTTGCGGTAGCCGAGGCGCGTCATCTCGGGCCCGAGGATGCGGCACTCCATGGAAGCGTCCGCCACGGCCGAGCCGGATACACCGCCCATAAGGGTGGACATGAGGCAGGAGACCTGACCGATGTTGCCGTACATGTGGCCGGTGCAGGCGTTGCAGAACTTCAAAAGGCGCTTGGTGATGCCGCAGGAGTTCATGAGGTTGCCCGCCAGGATGAAGAGCGGGATGGCGAGCATTGTAAAGCTCTGGGAGGTGGAGATGGATTTCTGCACCAGCACCGTCATGGGCAGATCGCGCACCATGAAGAAGGTGAAGCCCGACAGGCCGATGGAGAATGCCACGGGCATGCCTGTCAGCAGCAGGACAAGAAAGACGACAATTGCAATATACATTATCCGATGTCCCTCGCTTTCTCATTGCTGACAGCCTCGTCAGCCGGGGTCTTGATGCGCTTTATGAGACTGATAATAGTAGAGATGATCATCAGGAACGAGCCCACAGGCACCGCCATCGTGACCCAGCCGTAGCTGATGCCGAGTGCGGTGATCTGACGGCTCCAGCCTTGGCTCACCATCCGGCTCCCGTAGAAAACGAGGACACACAGGAAGGCGATGATGAGAATTTTGTAAAACACATCCAGCCACTTCTGGACGGATTTGGGGAACTTGTTGACCAGCAGATCAACGCCTATGAGGCCCGTGCCGCGCACGGCCACATCGCCGCCGATGAAAATAAGCCACGCGAAAGCCACCAGCGCCACATCCTGTGCCCAGTTGAGCGGGTGCTTGAAGGTGCGCATCAGCGCGGAGATGAAGACCAACAGCGTCAGTCCTGCCAGAAGCACCAGCGCAAGCTGTTCCTCAAAGCGGCAGAATTTCTGATAGATTTTTTTCATAATCTGCTTCCTTCAATAAACGGTTAAGAGAGGCGCAGGACGCTATGCGCCCTGCGCCATTGGCATATTACTGATTCAATCGGGATGTCAGCTTACTGGAGTCCGGCTTCCTTGTAGAGCTGCTCGCGCAGTTCGGTCCAGCCGAGAGCCTCATAAGCGCTCTTGGCGGCGTCTTTGAAGACTTCCTTGTCGACTTCGACGATCTCCATGCCGTTATCCTTCAGAGTCTGGATCAGGTCAGCCTGGGCGGCAATAACCTCCTGGGCGCTCTGATAGGCGCACTCCTGGAAGTCCTTCTCCACGATTTCCTGATACTCGGCGGGCAGCTTGTCAAACCAGGCCTGGCCGCAGACGACGAAGTTGAAGAGGTTGATGTGCTCGGTCATGGAAGCGACCTCGCAGACCTCGTACATCTTGGAGGAGACGGCAGAGGTGTTCTGAACTTCGCAGCCGTCGATGGCCTTGGTCTGGATTCCGTTGTAAACTTCGCCCCAGGCAATGTTGTAGGGGGTGGCGCCGAGGGCTTCAATGCTCTTGGAGTAGGGGGCAGCGCCGGGGGTACGGATGACAACGCCCTTCAGGTCGGCGGGGGTGTTGAAGGCCTTGTGACCCATGAAGGAACGCGCGCCGTCAAAGTAGTTGTAGCACAGGGGGTGCAGGCCCTGCTTGTGCAGTTCCTCGTCCCATGCCTTGAAGGTGTCGGTGCCCATGACCTTGACGCCGTCTTCATAGTTGTCGACGAAGTAAGCCATGTTCAGGATGCCCATGTCGTTGACGTAGCTGGACATACGGCCGGCGTCGGTCAGGACGGCGATGCCCATGCCCTGCAGGGCCTGGTCGATCATGTCCTCCTCAACGCCGAGCTGGCCGGAGGGGTAGATGGTGACAACGACGTGGCCGTCGGTGTCGGCGAGGATCTTGTCAGCGGCAGCCTTCATGCCGGCGTAGATCATGGAGGTATCGGTCTGGGTGGTGGAGAGCTTGAGTTCATAGGTCTTGTCCGCGGCGAACGCGCTCACGTTCAGCGCAAGCAGCAGGCACGTTACGAGAACCAGTGCAAGGATCTTTTTCATGTAAATAGCCTCCTTTTATATTTGCGGGGAGTCGGCCCCGCCCCGAATTCATCTTTATTATAGAACAGATTTGAAAACTTGTCTACTAGTAAACAAGATAAAAATAATCGGCTCGGCTTGTTGAATTTGCCGAAAGCAATGCCCCGACGGCACCCTGTACAGCCCGGGAGTGTATCACATTGCCCATACATGCGGAATAGGATAGGGCGGAGGTGATGCCTTTGAAATTTGCGGTGATCGGCGGCGACGCGCGGGCCGGGTGGCTGGCGGCGCTGCTCGGCGGAGACGGACATACGGTGCGCTGCTATGCGCTGGAAAAGGCGGCGCTGCCGCAGCGCATTATGCAGTGCAGCAGCGTGGAGGCCTGCGCCTATGGGGCGGATTGGGTGATTGTCGGCATTCCGGCTGAAAAGGGCGGCGTGCTCAACACACCTTTGTCCGTCCAAAAGCTGGGTGCAGAGGAATTGATAACTGCCTTGTGGCCGGGGCAAACGATTTGCGGGGGCAAATTCGGCCAGAGCACATCCCTTTCGGCGGTGCGCGCCGGGCTCTCGGTCTGCGACCTGATGGGGCGGCGGGACTTTACGGTCGGCAACGCGGCTCTGACAGCCGAGGGCGCGATCGGACTTCTCATCCGGGAAAGCCCGCGCAGCCTCTGGAAAGGTCGGGCGCTGGTTACGGGCTGGGGACGAATTGCCCGGCAGCTTGCGCCAAGGCTGCGAGTGCTGGGCTGCGAGACTTGGGTTGCTGCCCGCAAAGCCGGGGATCGGGCCGAGGCGGAGGCCTATGGTCTTCGTGCGTGCAGTTTTGGCGCACTTCCCGACATGGCCGGTGAGCTGGACTTTCTTATCAATACCGTGCCTGCGCAGCTGATTTCCCGGGAGGTGCTGGAGCGTCTGCGTCCGGACGCAGTGCTGATGGAGCTTGCGTCCGGGGAGAGCTTTGACAGGGCACTGGCGGAGGAATTGGCACTTCGCACGGTATATGCGCCGGGCCTGCCGGGCAAGAGCGCACCCTGTGCCGCCGCCTGTCTCATGCGCGACACGATCTACGCCGTCATCCGGGAAAGGGAGGAAAACAATGGACAGTAAAAAACGAATAGGGATCGCATTGTGCGGCTCCTATTGTACATATGAACAGGTCTTCCGGGAGATTGAAAAGCTGGCGGAGCATTATGACCTTGTCCCGATCATGAGCGATACCGCCGCCGAGACGGACACCCGCTTCGGCCGAGCCGCCGATCACATCCGGCGTCTCGCGGTGCTGACGGGGAAAACGGTGGTCACCACCATTGAGGAGGCGGAGCCCCTGGGCCCGAAGACGCCGATGGACGCACTCATCATCGCGCCGTGCACGGGAAACACCCTTTCAAAGCTTGCCCACGGCACTACTGACAGTGCCGTCATCATGGCGGCAAAAGCACATCTCAGAAACGGCAGACCGCTGGTGATCGCATTTTCCACAAACGACGGACTGTCTGGTTCGGCGGAGAACATCGCGCGGCTGTTAAACCGCAAGCATGTCTTCTTCGTTCCCTTCCGGCAGGACGATCCGGAAAAGAAACCGAACTCTCTGCAGGCGGATTTCACCCTGATCGGCGACACGGTAGAAGCCGCATTAAGAGGGGAGCAGCTGCAGCCGATTTTGATATAGACCATCATAAAAATCCCCGGAAAGCACGTGCTTTCCGGGGAAAAGGAAAACGGACACCAACGGTCGATCAGCCGCCCCTCTCGGGACGGCTGATGACTTTATGGTGTCCGTTTGACGTCAGCAGAGTTGTGCGCCGGCGGGGACGGAGTCGTCGAGTATGATGAGATGCAGCTCCTCCTTGCCGTCAACCTCGCGCAGGGCGGACAGCAGCATGCCGTTGGACATCTGGCCCATCATCTTGCGCGGGGGCAGGTTGAGAATCGCGACCACAGTCTTGCCGACCAGATCCTCGGGCTCATAGAACTTGTGGATGCCGGAGAGGATCTGACGCGGGGTGCCGCTGCCGTCGTCAAGCTGGAACTTCAGCAGCTTGTCGCTCTTTTTTACAGCCTCGCAGGCAAGGACCTTGCACACGCGCATGTCGCACTTGGCAAACTCGTCGATGCTCACGTCGGGCAGGACGGGATTATACTTGACCTTGGGGCCCCTGGCAGCCTGCTCGGCCTTCTCCAGTTCCTCAAGCATCTTGGCCGCGTCGATACGGGGGAAGAGAGTCTCGCCCTTGCGGACCTCGACCTCCGCGGGCAGAGCGCCGTAAGTGAGCGCAGAATCCCAGGTACGCAGGCTTTCATCCGCGCCGATCTGGGCAAAGGCCTTGCCGCAGCTTTCGGGGATGAAGGGTGTGAGCATAATCAGAGAGACGCGCAGGGCCTCGAGAAGATTGTACATGACAGTGGCCAGACGGGCCTTCCTCGCTTCGTCCCTGGCGAGGATCCAGGGGGCCGTCTCGTCGATATACTTATTGGCGCGCTGGATGAGCTTGAAGATCTCTTCGAGAGCCAGGTGGGGCTGGAAGGCGTCCATCTGGGCGGCGTACTTTTCGGGGGCGGTCTTGATCATGGCGACCAGTTCATCGTCCAGAGCGTCGGCTTCGCGCTCCACGGGGAGCTTGCCGCCGAAGTACTTCTCCACCATGGCGGTGGTGCGGGAGACGAGGTTGCCGAGATCGTTTGCAAGGTCGGTGTTGATCGTGGAGATCAGCAGCTCATTGGAGAAGTTGCCGTCGGAGCCGAAGGGGAAGGTGCGCAGCAGGAAGAAGCGCAGCGCGTCCACGCCGTAGCGCCCGGAGAGGATATAGGGGTCGATGATGTTGACCGACTTGTTCTCCTTCGATTTGGAGATCTT
>JBGUQD010000032.1:0-2686 GCA_045130755.1 Candidatus Limivicinus sp.
CATTTCAGCCTCAAGGGCCCGGCGAAAACGCGCGTGCAGTTCGTCAACGGTCATGGGCTGGACTTCCGACGTGATCACCGGAAGAGCGGGAGCCACAGGATCGGGCGCTTTGCGGCTGAAAGCGCTGGCGGCAATCGCGGCGACCAGGATCAGGATGCCGATCAGGGGCGTCAGCCAGTTTGTGCCGCGCTGCCGGGGAGCGGGAGCCTGGGGAGCCGCCGGAGCAGGCGGCGGCGGGGGAGATCCGGACGCATGCGATCTCCGATAAGCGGCGACAGTATCCGCGTACCGAAGTTTCAGCTCCGCGAGGCGGCGGTCAGCATCGGCGGCATCTTCGGGAGAGAGATCAAGTGTCTTGCGCTGCTCCTCAAGCCACGAGATTTGCCGCTCCAGATAGGTTATGGACTTCTCAGTGTCAGACGATGAGACCATAATAAAAAACCTCCCTCATCTCACATTACTCGTAAAGGCCACAGCTTTGCCGAGGATGCGGACATGCTCCATATCGGACTCCCAGAAGGATAGCGGGCGGTACTGCGGGTTTTCCGGGCCTTTTACTTTTAATAGCCTACCTGCTTAACTCCGTAATTCGCCTGGTCTCGAGTAAAACCTTCATACATGAGTTGATCAACTAAACCATCCGCTGAAAAACTGCTGTAACGAAGGTAAGACGCAGCAGCTTCGGCGGCTTCCGCATACCAGTCAGGGGACAAATAATCAACCGCGAATTCTGCATCGGCAGTGCTGAATTTCTCAAATTCCAACTGCTTTATAAGTCCAGAACGGGAAAAACTGCTGTAATTCAAATAGGAACGTGCTGAACGGACCGCATTATACTGTGAAAGAGTAAGACCTGCACTATCTGCGTTTGAAGTAATACGCGAAACAGCGTAGGAAGAAACGTCCTGGACAGGGGCCAAAGAGGACGGAACTGCAATTGAATACACAACCGTTGATAAAAGCGTGATGATACCGATAGCCGGGGTTAATTTATCCGTCTTCTGTTGGCGTGAGACTTGCGCTTTACGATAGGCAGCGACTGTTTCAGCATGTCGACGTTTCAGATCGGCAAGGCGACGGTCGGCGTCGGCTTCTTCCTCGGGAGTGGAGAAGGTGAGCGTCTTGCGCTGCTGCTCAAGCAGCGCGATTTCACGCTCCTGTGCCGCCAGCGCTTCACTAAGAGAGTCACGGGAGGTATTCGATGCAGCAGCCTTATGCTTCAAACGCAGAAGGCCAAAACCGCCGATGAACATGAGCAATCCAGCAGATATGAAGAAAATAAGCTGCAATGTATCATTAGTGGAATAAGAGGAAAGCCAAAGCAATACAAAAGAGAAGATAAGGCAAAGAATAAAAAGAAACGTCATAATCTCACCTCACATTTGATGTAAAGGCCGCGGAAAACGCGGCCTTTTATTCACTTGGCGTCTTCCAGCTGGGAAACAGAATCACTTTTACCTGAATAGGATTGCTTTGCCATTACCATAGTCTGTCGGATATATTCCCGGCCTTCTTTGCTGAGTTCACGATAATCTTCAACCAGTGTTTGCTCGTCAGGCTTGAGCGCGAGAGTGACAAGGCCGGAGCCTTCTTGCGTGTCATGTATGCCGAGCTCAATCAACTGCTGGATCGCCTTGCTCTGTGTAGACAGGCGGTTCTTTTCTTTATATTTCAGAACGCTTGCCAGCATGTCAGGGTCAAGGGTGATCGTAAAACGGGGCTTGTCTGTTGCCATGTTCATCACCTCGCGCATATGTTAACATAAGTTCACCACTTTTTCAAGCTGGAAGTGGTGAACCAAAGTGAACAAGAAAAGTGGTGTACTTTTGTTGATTTTGCTACTTGCAAAGTACACCACTTTTTGCTATTTTAAAACACGTGGTACACCACTTTTGAAAAATCGGAGGTGAAAAACATGACTGATATGAAACGCACGACGATCTCTCTGCCCGATGAGCTGGTGGAAGCACTGGATAATCTCAAGAAGACTGAAGAGTTTAAGAATGCATCTTACTCTGAGCTGATCCGCGTCATGATCCAGCGGGGACTGGACAAGGCCGCGGGCGCGGCGTGAAAGGAGAGAAGAAGTACGTGAACGATCAGTGTATGAATTGCAAGATCAGAAAATTCTGCAGCCGGCCCGAACCGTTCATTGACGGTGCATGCGAGGATTTCGTCGAGGAAGGGACGTATGTCAAGTGGATGGACGGGCCAAAACAGGACGCCGAGCCGGTGGTCGGCTTCGATCCGGGGGCGCCGGAGGGCGACAAGACGAACGTGCGCCTGGACTGGGGCGAGATAGGGCCGGAGATAATCGGCGAGAGCGAGCCGGAGATAATCAATATCATGAGAGAGAAACAGCTCAAGGACGGTCCTCTGGTGGAGACGGCGCGGGCCGTGATGAAGCAGATCACGCGCCTTGATTATGCAATCGCGGGTGTCCGGTCGAAGATCGGTTCGATCGGCCTCAAATTCACCGACAAGGATCTGAGCCGGGATGAGATTGCTTTCCTGGTCGGGCAGCTCAACGCGCTGCAGGCGGATCTCTTCGAGCTCGAAGAGGAGCTGGAAAAGAAGCTGAGAGGTACAGCCGATGTCGAGTTCAAAGACCGTGATTCTTGAGCGGGTGGGCATCGCGGAGCAGATCCGTGAGGCCATCGCCGAGAGTGAGATCCCGGAAGATGAA
>JBGUQD010000033.1:0-7843 GCA_045130755.1 Candidatus Limivicinus sp.
TTTTCCCCGACGCTAGGAGTTTAGTCCAGTACATTTTCAAACTACAATTCTTTATTTATTCGTGTCCAATTTTTGTTGACTAGTGCAGGTTACAAACCTAACGGAAAGGATACAAGTGCGCATCTTTATATTTACGCCGGGATATGTTATAATAATTTGCTACCTTATGCTAAAGCGTAAGGGCCGATTATACCGAGATCAAATTTGAAATAGTCTAACTGGTTGCTTGCAATTCCGTCTTTAATATTGAGAAAGGCAGTGACTGCGGCGTTAAAACTCATCTGTTTTGGGGAGATGCTCTTTTCTTGAAGACTGTGTGAGTTGTTTTCAATCCTGAGTCATGCCTCAAATTGTCGATTTCAATAGTCGCTTTAGTTTTGTACTTTTGTAGTTCGTATTCTATCTTCCTTGAAATGATCCGTGGTTGCTTTTTTACTGCAGGTTGCTATTTTACAAGGTTTTTTCTCAAGTTTGATCTTCATTTTGCTAAAGAATACCCCGTACCAGCATTGGTACGAGGTATTCTTTCCGTCATCTTATCTTAGTAACATTGGTATGGTATATACCTTTTTGCTTATGAAAATTTTTTTATCCGCTTCGTCTGCGTGTTTTGTCTTATCTCTGGACGCGCCCGGAGGCGTTGCCGCCCACCAGAGCCAAGACCTCTTTCTCGGAGGCGAGGTTGAAATCAAATTCAGTCGCCTGCTTGAGGCAGCTTGCCGCCACGGCATACTCGATCTGCTGCTGCGGATCGTCCGCCCACTTGCGCATGGCGTGGATCAGGCCGCCGCCGAAGGAGTCACCGCCGCCGACGCGGTCAACCAGATGGATGAGATAGTTGCGGGCAAAGAAGGCCTTGCCGTCCACATACAGCATGCCGCTCCAGTTGTTCTCGGAGGCCGAGATGCTGCCGCGCAGCGTGATTGCCACGGCTTTGAAGTGGAAGCGCTCGGTGAGCTGGCGGGCAACGGAGATATAGCCCTCGCGGTCGAGCTTGCCGGAGTTGATGTCCGTGTTCTCGGCGGCGATGCCGAAGACGTCTTTCGCGTCCTCCTCGTTTGCGATACACACATCCACATAGGGCATGAGCTGGCCCATGACCTCGCCAGCCTTCTCGCGGGTCCAGAGCTTGCCGCGGTAGTTGAGATCGCAGGACACCGTGATGCCCTTCGCTTTGGCAGCCTTGCAGGCGTCCAGACAGACCTCGGGCATCTGGCCGCCCAGGGCGGGCGTTATGCCGGTGAAGTGGAACCAGTCGGCCCCGTCGAATATCTTGTCCCAGTCAAATTCATCGCGCTCGGCAAGGGCGATGGAAGAACCGGCGCGGTCATAGATGACCTTGCTGCCGCGCTGGGAGGCGCCCTTCTCGCAGTAATACACGCCCAGGCGCGGACCGCCGCGGAGCATCATGGAGGTATCGACCCCATAGTGGCGCAGGGCGTTGACGGCGTTCTGGCCGATCTCGTGCTCGGGCACTTTGGAGACAAAGGCAACATCGTTTTTGTAGTTTGCGAGCGACACGGCGACATTGGCCTCGCCGCCGGCATAGGTCGCCTCAAAGGTGCTGGTCTGCAGGAAGCGCAGATAGCCGGGAGGGTTGAGGCGCATCATGATTTCGCCGAAGGTAATGACTTTACTCATGCTTCATTCACCGCTTTCATAAATTCTTTGGCCAGGGCCGTGATCTTGTCCCATTGACCGCTTTCGATCCATTCCTTGTTGACCAGATTGCCGCCGACACCGAGACCGACACAGCCGGCCTTCATGAAGTCCGCCGCGTTCTTCTCGTTCACACCGCCGACAGCCATCAGGGGAATGTGCGACAGGGGCGCCTTCACAGCCTTGATATAGCCTGGGCCGAGGGTGGAGACGGGGAAAACCTTCACCGCGTCCGCGCCCGCCTCGAAGGCTGTCAGGATCTCGGTCGGGGTCAGGGCGCCGGGATAGAGGCCGAGGCCCAGGGCCTTGCCCATGCGGATGATCTCCGGCTGGGTGGTGGGGGTGACAAGATAGCGCCCGCCCGCGTTGTAGGTCATGCTGACCTGCTCAGGACGGATGACGGTACCCGCGCCGACGAGCACGCGCTCATCGAATTCCTTTGCCACAGCCTCGATGGCCTTTGCGGTGTCGGCCCAGGTCTCGGGGGCGCGCTGATTGTAGGTGACCTCCATCAGGCCGATGCCGCCCTCTTCGAAGGCGTGGGCCAGCCGCACCATGTACTCCGGCTTGAGGCCGCGCACGATGGCGACGATCTTGCGTTCTTTTACGTATTCCAGAGGCGTCATGCTTCTCTCTCCTTTACCACTCGGCGATCACGCCGTCGCTGTCGCGCCAGATGGGGTTATGCCAGTTGTGGCCTTCCGCGGCCATCTTGCGCACATAATCTTCGTTCACGTCAATGCCGAGGCCGGGCTTTGTCATCAGCTCGCACACGCCGTCCTTCCACTGGAAGACCTCGGGATTGTTCAGGTAGTTGAGCAGGTCGTAGCCGGCGTTATAGTGGATGCCAGCGCTCTGCTCCTGAATGAAGGCATTGGGCGAGCAGAAGTCCACCTGCAGGCAGGAGGCCAGCGCGATGGGACCGAGCGGGCAGTGCAGCGCGACCGACACGTCGAAGGCCTCGGCCATGGCGGCGATCTTGCGGGCCTCGAGGATGCCGCCGCAGTGGCTCACATCCGGCTGGATGATATCCACGCCGCCGCGGGTCAGCATGCGTTTAAAGCCCCAGCGGGTGAAGTTGCGCTCGCCGGTGGCGATGGGGGTGTAGCTGCCGCGGGCAAATTCCAGGAATTCATCCTCATTCTCGCACAGAACGGGCTCCTCGATGAACATGAGGTGATACGGTTCGAGCATGTGAATGAGCTGCTTTGCCATGGTCTTATGGACGCGGCCGTGGAAATCCACGGCGATGCGCATGCCGGGCACGGCCTCCTGTATGGCGGCGACGCGCTCGACCGTGGCCTCCAGCTTGTCATAGGTGTCGATCCAACGCAGCTCGTCCGTGCCGTTCATCTTCACAGCCTTGTAGCCCTGCGATGCGGCGATCTTTGCCTCGTTGCCGGTATCGCGCGGATGGTCGCCGCCGATCCAGCGGTAGACCTCGATCCGATCGCGGCATTTGCCGCCCAGAAGGTCATAGACCGGCACGCCGAGCGCCTTGCCCTTGATATCCCACATGGCCTGCTCGATACCGGAGATGGCGCTGGTCAGGATGGGGCCGCCGCGGTAGAAGCCGGTGCGGTACATCTGCTGGAAGGCGTCCTCAACATCGGTGGCACTGTGGCCGATAAGCTGATCGCCCAGTTCCCTGACGGCGGCGGCCACGCTGTCGGCCTTGCCCTCGCACACCGGCTCACCCCAGCCGACGAGGCCGTCGTCCGTGGTCATTTTGAGAAACAGCCAGCGCGGCGGTACTTTAAAAAGCTCTAATTTTGCAATTTTCATAGATCATTGTCCTTTCTCAGGCCTGTTCCTGTTCGGCTTCAAGGGCCTCCATTTCCGCCTGAGCCTTGGCCTCACGCTTGAGCAGACGCGGCGCCAGGATCAGGGAGAGAACGGAGAGGGTAATGAGAATGATGGAGGGGGTGTTGGAGATGATCGGCAGCAGTTGGCCCTTGCTCACCATCAAGGCTCGGCGCAGGTTTGTCTCCGCCAGCGGGCCGAGGATGAAGCCCAGAATAATGGGCGTGATGGGGAATTCCAGCTTGTTCATAATAATGCCGACGACGCCGAAAATCAAGACGATCCAGGCGTCAAAGATGCGGTTATTGACGGCAATGGCGCCCACGAGGGACAGCACCATGATGATCGGCAGCAGGATATGCTTCGGCACAGCCAGCATACGCACGAAGAGCTTGATGCCGAAATACTGGAGGATGACGCAGAAGATGTTCGCCAGCAGCAGGGCGACGAAGATGCCGTAGATGAAATCCGCGTTTTTGGTCATGACCAGCGGGCCGGGCTGGAGGCCGTGCACCATCATGACACCCAGCATGACCGCGGTGAAGGTGTCGCCGGGGATGCCGAGGGCAAAGAGCGGGATCATCGCGCCGCCGACGCAGGCGTTGTTGGCCGTCTCGGAGGCGACAACACCGCCCATATAGCCGGTGCCGTACTTTTCGGGGTGCTTTGAGGTGGATTTGGACACGGAGTAGGCGACCAGGTTTGCCGTCATGCCGCCGATGCCGGGCAGGATGCCGATGAAGGCGCCAACCACGCCGGAGGTCAGCATGTTCACAAACTGCTCCTTGAACTCCTGCCAGGTAAAGCCGAAGCCGCGAATCTTGTAGTTGGTCTCGATTTTGACGCGCTTGTCAAAGGATTTGGAGGCGTTGATGAGCTCACCCACGGCATAGATGCCGATGAGGGCGGGGATGAGGTTGATGCCCGCGTCCAGGGCGTGCATGCCCATGGTCATGCGGGTGGTACCGTCCACCTCGGATGCGCCGATAAATGAGCACAGAAGCCCCAGACAGGCCACCGCCAGACCCTTCCAGAGATTCTTGCTGGACAGGGAGATGACCATGGTCAGGGCAAAGAAAGCCATCCAGAAATAGTCGGCCTTGCCGAAGTTGATGGCGATTTTCGCCACCGGCCCGGACAGGAAGAACAGCGCCGCAAAGCCGATGAGCGAACCTAAGAACGAATAGAAAATGCCGGTGCCGAGGGCCTTGCCCGCCTCACCTTTTCTCGCCATGGGCGAGCCGTCGAACTGGGTGGCGACGTTGGAGGCCGCGCCGGGGATGTTCAGCAGGATGGCGGAAATGAGACCGCCGGAGCAGGAGCCGATGTAGATGCCCATGATGAGGGCGAAGGCCGCCATGCGCGGCAGCTTATACGACAGCGGCAGCACCAGCACCAGCGCGGTATTGCCGTTGAGACCGGGCACACAGCCGAACACGACGCCGAGGAACACGCCGAAGGCCACCATTCCCACATTGAGCAGGCTTCCCATCTGTTGGAAGCCCTGTGCAAACAATTGCAGCATACGCTTTCTCCTTTCCCGAATATGCGGCCGCTCAGCCGAAGATCCTGCGGTACAGATTGCCGAGGCCCAGATCGACGAAGGAGACCTTGGGCACGGCCAGACCGAAGGCACAGCCGAAGATGATGTAGATCACGAGCGCCGCGATCAGGGCGATGAGCAGGCTCTTGAGCCAGCTTTTGGCGGAAAGGTCCGTGGACAGCAGCGTGATCTGCAGCGTCAGGAAGCAGAAGGTGGCGATGGTGAAGCCGATTTTCGGCATCAGCAGGATATACAGGAAGATCAGCACGATGGTGCAGGGCATCGTGATCTTCTGGAAGAGATGGCGGTTTTTGATCTGCTCTTCGGTCATGCCGATGCAGTCGTCGCTGTCGTCCGCGGCTTTAACGGGATTGACCTTGCCCTGACGGGTGTTGATGAGCCACTTGATGATGATCACGACACCCAGCACCAGCATGGCGATCGCCACGGCCTTGGGGATCGCGTCGGGCGCGAGCCTGCCCTTGCCGGCCTTCATGAAGGACTTGGTGCCGAGTGTCGTCCAGTAGAAGAAGGCGGCCAGCACCATGACCACAATACCCGCGAACAGATCGGTGTAATTCTTTTTCTGATTGTTGTTCTGCATAAGCGCTCCTCTCTTTTGAGAAAAGGCGGCAGGCATCCGCGTGAGGGATACCTGTCGCGATTTTAGTCAGTTGCGAACGCGGCTCGCAACAGACATTTTTTTACTCTGCGAGAAGGGCTTCAGCCATGGGCGCGTAGACAGACTGGACGCCCTGCATGAACTTCACGCCGTCCTCACCGGGCTGGAAGTTGGCATGGAAGTTGTAAAGATCAAGCGCGTTGGAGTAGGGCTCCATCTCGACGGCTTCCTTGACAGCGTTGGTGAAGGTCTCGATGACGGCGGGATCGGTGCCCTTCTTGAAGCCGAAGTAGTAGAACCACTCGGCGGCGAAGTCGAAGCCGAGCTCACCGGAGCAGGGGATGTCGGGGAAGTTCTCGTTGCGCTCGTTGCCAAGCACGCAGAGAGGAACAAACTCGCCGGACTCGATGTACTCCTTGCCCTGGCTGTAGAGGCCCTCAAGGATGTCGCACTGGCCGCCCAGGAAGGCGATAGTGCGGTCGGAGGCGGCGCCGAGGTCGATGCAGTCGACCTCAATGCCCATGGCCTGCATCAGAGCCAGCGCATGCATGTGCAGCGTGCCGCCCATCTCGACGGCGTAGGTCAGCTCATAGGGATTCTCCTTGGCATAGTTGACCAGATCTTCAAAGGTCTTGATGCCCTTGTCGTTGTCCTTGCGGGCAAAGAGGCAGTAGGTGTTGCCGCCGCCGGTGACAGCGGAGATGTCAAGAGCATCTTCCCACTTCCAGCCGTCGTCCATGCGCTTGAGCAGCTCGAGCAGCAGAGTGTCGACGTGGTGGTAGAACACGGTGTAGCCATCGGCATCGCGGTTGAGAAGCTCGGTCATGGCAACGGTGCCGGCGCCACCGGGCATGTTGGTGACAACGACGGGCTGGCCCAGCAGCTCGGTCAGGGAGGCGGAAATGGCGCGGACGGTGGTGTCGGTATCACCGCCGGGGCCGGCAGGGATCAGGACTTCGATGGCCTTCTCGGGATAATCCGCGAAGGCGGCGGAGGACATGCTGAGCATCAGCACAACCACCAGCAGGACAGCAAGCAATTTCGTGTGTTTCATGGGGGTCTCTCCTTTTCAAATAATATTTTTCAACGATCCTGATACTGCTTTTCAGCAAAAGCAGCGGGGTTTTCCCTGCCGGAAACAGTACTTCGGACCACTGATTTACGGATTATAGCGACATATAACATATAACTTGTCATACAAGTTTCGGGTAAAAACAAAGCGCTCGGAGCGCTCTGTTTATTTGCTGTCTTTGAAAAAGCGGTGAAGCCTTGCCAGATTGTATTTGCCCATCTCGGCATAGCTGTCGATCACCTGCTTGATCTGCTTTTCGCGCAGATTCTGCACGATCTGCCGGTGGGAATTGACGCCGAAATCGCGGGCGTCCGGTACGGCATTCATGGCGGTAAAGACACTGACGATGGTATTCTGGTTGGCGATCATTGCGCGCGTCAGAAGCTCATTATGGCCTGCGGAAACGACGGCAAGATGGAAATTGTAGTCGGCCAGATTGTACTGGTCCTTCGTGTCGTAGGCGGCCTGCATCGCGTCCACGCACTGTTCCATACGCTGGTAGTCTTCTTCCGTTGCGGTTTTGCGGGTCAGGCGGATGGCGTTGATTTCCACTCCCTCGCGGAACAGGAGGAAATCCCTGTACGTCTGCTCACTCAGAACAAATTCCTGATCGGTGGGAGAGAAATTGGAAGGGTTGGCCGCATAGGTCCCTACCCCCTGCCGGGTGACGATCAGCTTCTCGCCCCGCAGCTTCTGCAGTGCCTCGCGGATCACCACACGGCTGACAGAGAATTCCCTGCACAGCTCGTTTTCACTGGGGATCTTGGTACCTTCCGGCCACTTGCCCGAGATGAGAAGCTCTCGCAGTTGGGTGTACACTGCATCCACCAAGTTTACTTTCTCAATCCGGACTATATCCATTTTCATACGCTCCATCTGTTTTGCCTGTCACTTGTCATACAGGTTACTTGTATTATAGAACTCCGTTTGCATGCTGTCAACAGAGAAAAGATTTTTTGTTATTTCAGACTAAAAAAGCCTATCCCAATCTGTGCAATCCGCTGAAAGCACTTGACAATTGGCACCGGAGCACGTATTTTCGTAGCAGAAAGGTCGTATTCTGAAAGGAGTGTATTGCTTTGGAAGCCTTGCAGAAACAATACCAGTTTCTCCGTCTGATGCTGCTTATCTCGCTTCTGCTTTT
>JBGUQD010000034.1:0-42314 GCA_045130755.1 Candidatus Limivicinus sp.
TTTTCCCCGACGCTAGGAGTTTAGTCCAGTACATTTTCAAACTACAATTCTTTATTTATTCGTGTCCAATTTTTGTTGACTAGTGCAAGGGGGTGCAAAGTGAACGATTATTGACGTGGCAAGGTGCGTACCTGAATCCATTCTTGGGGAAGAGGATAATTCCTGCTTACACATGTTTCTTCAAATTCAGAGCGAGTGAATGGGCCAAGAACCTCTTCAGAGGACACGACAAAGATATAGTAATCAAGTTCACCATGAGGCTCCTTCGTATAGTCCTCTTTGTCTGGTTCCATTGGCTCATGCTGTACAAAAATGTAATTATCATCCCATGCGACAGCGTAAACTTCTTCCTCGATAATGGTGCTTGCACTTGATTCGCCGGTACGCTTTACCAGTTCAATATCATGACCGCTCAACCGCCAGATTTCATAGTTGGCTACCAAAGGTTCAGACGCCCAGTCTCCAGCACCGGCACATCCACAAAGGAGAAAAGCAATCACTAGTATCTGGAATAGTAAAGACAGTTTATTCACTTTATACAAGACTCGATTTATGCGCTCAACAATTCTCATGGCTGAATCTCCTTCTTATCTTCAACAGATAAATCCATTGTATCATAGATTAATAAGAAAGCACAGTAATTCTATCAAAATTACTGTGCTATTATGGCGGAGGGTGCAGGATTCGAACCCGCGTGGACATCACTGCCCTAACGGTTTTCAAGACCGCCCCGTTATGACCGCTTCGGTAACCCTCCGTATATATTCAGTTGTCCTGAAACTATGAGGATTTTATCACGTCGTGCCCGGCAAGTCAAGGCGTATTGACTTTTCCGCGCGGCAAGGGTAAACTTTATATATTATGACCCTGCGCAAAAGGAGCGGAACCATGCCGGACAAAAAGCGCAAAACAGAATATATCCTGACGGCTCTTATCGCGCTGGTGATCCTCGGATACCTGTGTGTATACACCGTGATCGACTTTCACGGTTTTGCACGGCTGTGCACCTCCGACATGTATGAGGACACGCTGGCGGCAAGACTGATGTGGGAGCAGAAGACGCTGTTTCCCAAAAACTACCTCTTCGGCAACCAGTTTTATGTAGTCGCAACGCCCGTGCTGTCGGCCCTGTTCTACGGCCTGACGGGCAGCATGAACCGCGCCATGGCCTGGGCGACCCTCGTTATGTCGGCCTTTCTGCTGCTGTCGATGGACTGGATGCTGCGCGCGCATGAGAGGCGGCCAATGGTGCGCGCGGCGGCGCTACTCACGTTCCTGGCCTCCATCTTCGGACCCTATACCGTTTTCCGCGAGGACGGGCAGCAGCTCTTCTTTGCCATGTGCAGCTTCTATGCATGCTACTTGATCTGCTTTTTCGTTGTGCTGGGCGACTATGCGCGGGCACGGGAATCGGAAGCGCTGCGCCTGCCGGGACTTTTGCTGTCGCTTCTCCTTTGCTTCTGCACCGGGATGCAGAGTCTGCGGCAGACCTGTGTGCTGATCCTGCCGCTGCTTGCCTATGAAGTGCTGGCCGCCCTGTATCGTCTTTGGAAAAAACAGCCGGTCTACCCGCAGGGAAAGCGTATGCGCCTGTGGCGGACACTTGCCTATAGCGGCGCAAACATCATGGGACTGCTGGTGATCCGCCTGCTGCCGGTCAAGCGGCACGAGATCTACAGCGGTGCGTCTATCTTTTCCGGTGCGTCGATCGGCGAAAAATTCCGGGACATACACGCGGCGCTCATCACCGTAACGGGCTATGAGGCGACCCGGGAAGGGGACAGCCGCCTGTTCTTCATCCTGATGTTCCTGACGACGACGCTGCTGGTGCTGACGGCGATCTGTCTGTTGCTGCGCGGAAGGCGCGGCGAGAAGGGCGTCGGCTGCTTCTGGCTGGTGGCGCTGATCGGCTGCGGAGCTGTGATCGCGGCCTCCTTTGTCACTTCTGTGCGGCTGCGGCCCATCTATCTGTTCCTCTACTACACACTTCCCGCCCTGTCCCTTGTGCTGATCGCAGAAAAGGCAAAGCCGCACATTCTCGCGGGGCTGGTCACGGCACTGTGCATCCTGTCTGCTGCTAACCTCTATTTCAGCTATCGGGACGATCTGCACATCGTGTTTGATAAAGAGCCCACGCCTTCCGAGCAGATCGCCGACTGGGCTCTGGACAACGGCTGCGAGCTGGTGTATGGCAGCCTCTCCATGTCGGCACCGTCGGTGGCGGCGTGCGCGGACGGGAAACTCATCGCCGGCTGCTGGCAGGACGATTTCATGTTCAAGGTTTCACCTCTCATCAATATCCGCGACGTCTACCGCATTGACGACTATAAGCGTGCGGTCTTCGTCTTCCTGGAAACCGAAGTGCCCGGCATGCTGACCGAGACAGCAGCCAACGGTGTGGAGATGACGGACCACGGACAGTACGGATACTACCACATCTACACTGCCTCGCAGCAATGCCTCTGGCCGGTCACGGAGCTCATTGACTACGCCGAGAGATTCCCGGAATACAATTAAATCCGGGCAACAAAAAACTCCCACATATTTGTGGGAGTTTTTTTATGGGTAAGTTTACGCCGTAAAGTCTGTGATGATGTGTCTCGGGCAGACCTCGGCGCATTTGCCGCAGCCGATGCACTTCTCGGGATCGACCTGGGCCAGCGCGTCCTTGACGACGATGGCGCCCGCCGGGCACTCGCGCTGACACTTCATGCAGCCGATGCAGCCGGCCGTGCAGACCTTCATCACGACGCCGCCCTTGTCGTGGCTGGAGCAGGCGGGGTGGATGCGCAGACTCTCGGGGATGAGCTGGACGATATTCTTGGGGCAGGTATCCACACATGCGCCGCAGCCGACGCACTTGGAGCGATCCACGTGCGCGATGCCGCCCACGACATGCATGGCGTCAAACTGGCAGGCGCGTTCGCAGTTGCCAAGCCCGATGCAGGCGAAGGTGCAGAGCTTGTTGCTCTTGCCGCCAAAGAGCATGGCGGCCTGGCAGTCGATGGGGCCGGTGTAGTTGAAGCGCTTCTCGGCCACGCCCTCGCAGCCGGAGCAGGGGACGAAGGCGACCATTTTATCGGCCGCGTCCGCGGATACACCCATGATTTCGGAGACCTTTTCGGCCACCGCCGCACCGCCTGCCACGCACTTGTTGCAGGGGGCTTCGCCCCTGGCGACCGCGGCGGCATAGCCGTCACAGCCGGGGTAGCCGCAGCCGCCGCAGTTGGCGCCCGCGAGGACTTCGCGCACGGCGGCCTGCTTGGGGTCGACCTCAACGTAGAAGATCTTGGAGGCAAAGGCCAGCAGCGCGCCGAAGATTCCGCCCAGCGCGCCGAGAACCAGCATGGAAAGAAGAATCGTTTTCATACGTTCATGCCCTCCTTATACCGGGATGGCCATGCCGCTGAAGCCCATGAAGGCCAGCGCCACGAGCGCGGCGGAGACAAGGCAGATGGAGAAGCCGCGGAAGCACTCGGGGTACTCTGCGAACTCCACGCGCTCGCGCACGCTTGCAAACAGCACGATCGCGAGCAGGAAGCCGATGCCGCCGGTGATGCCGTAGACCAGGGACTCGATGAAGTTGTAGTTGTTCTGGACATTCAGCAGCACCACGCCGAGAACGGCGCAGTTGGTGGTGATGAGGGGCAGGAAAATGCCGAGGGCGGCGTACAGCGACGGGACCATTTTCTTAAGGAACATTTCCACAAACTGCACCAGCGCCGCAATGACCAGGATGAAGGCGAGGGTCTGCAGGAACTCCAGATGCAGGGCGACGAGAATGTACTCGTTGATGACCCAGCAGATTGCGGAGGCAAGACCCATGACGAACACGACCGCAAGGCCCATGCCGAAGGCAGTGTCCACCTTGTTGGAGCAGCCCAGGAACGGGCAGCAGCCGAGGAACTGGGAGAAGATGAAGTTGTTGATCAAAATCGCTCCCAGCGAGATCTGAATGATACTGCTAAGCATTACTTCTCAGCCTCCTTCTCTTCTTCCGCTTTCTTGGCCTTCTTGTCCTCAGCCTTCTTGAGCGCGTACTGCATCGCGGCGATCAGAAAGCCCAGGGTAAGGAAGCCGCCGAAGGGGAGGGACAGGATGGATGCGCCGTAGCTCTCGGGGAAGATCTGGATGCCGGCGCCGGTGCCGTCGAGGGTGAAGCGGAAGCCGTTGGCCACATCAATGAGGCCGCCGCCGAAACGGCCGGAGCCCAGAAGCTCACGAAAGACGCACATGATGATCAGCACGCAGGTGTAGCCCAGGCCCTGGAAGATACCGTCGAAGAAGGAGTCCTTGATGGGCATCTTCTGGCAGAAGGCCTCCGCGCGGCCGATGATGATGCAGTTGACGACGATGAGCGGGATAAACACGCCCAGCGCCTCGCTCAGCGCGGGGACAAAGGCCTGCAGCAGCAGGTCCACGATGGTGACGAAGCCCGCGATGACGACCACGAAGATCGCAAGACGGATCTCACCGGGGATGATTTTCCGGATGGCGGAGATAACCACGTTGCAGCAGGTGAGGATGATGAGAACGGACAGGCCCATGCCGACGCCGTTGAAGAGCGTGGTGGTGATGGCCATAGTGGCGCACATGCCGATCTGCTGGACAAGCACGGGGTTATTGGTGATCAGGCCTTCGGTAAACTGTTTTTTACGGTTCATTCTTTCAGCCCTCCTTAACCCAGAGATTTGACGGCCCGGATACTGGTTGCGACGGCCTCGGTGATGGCACGGGAGGTGATCGTCGCGCCGGTGAGGGCGTCGATGCTGCCGCCGGCATTGGCGAGGGCAATGCTCTCATCCTGGCCGACAAACTGTGCGCGGAACTTCACGCCGACTTCACCGGTGCTGGCGGCGTTGGCGCCGAGGCCGGAGGTCTCGGCATGCTCGATGACGGAGATGCCGGTGCACTTGTAGTCGTTGTCCACGCCGACGGCGAGGGTGATGTTGCCCTGGGCGCCGGAGAACTTGGAGGTCACGACGTAACCGACACCTTCGGCTTTATGTACCGTGAGCACGGTGGGGAAGTCGGGATTGTTGAATTCGATCTCGTCGAAGCGGTCAGCTTTCAGAACAGCGGAGAAGGCCTCAGCGGTCTTGGCCTGCTTCTGCGCGTCGATGACGGGGTAGGTCAGCTCGTTGATGACGCCGAGCACGCCCGCGACAATCGCGCTGACGGCGAGAAGAACGAGGGCAAGCTTCAGAATTTTATTCATGACACAGCCTCCTTGTTCTTTTTCGCGCGCTTGGCGGCTATGAACTCCTCACGGGATACGCCGAACTGGCGGCGGTGGCAGAGCTTGTCGAGCGCCCAGGTGGTGAGATTCATGATGAGGATGGCGTAGGAGCAGCCCTCGGCGTAGCCGCCGAAGTAGCGGATGAGCATGGTCAGCGCGCCGATGCCGATGCCGTAGATGATCTGGCCGTTGATGGTGACGGGGGAGGTGGAGTAGTCGGTAGCCATGAAGATGCCGGTGAACATGACGCCGCCGGCGCAAACATTCTGCAGGGCCCACTCCAGACGGCTGTAGCCCGCGTGCCCGCCGAGGAAGCTCAGCACGAAGACCGTGCCGATGACGGAGGCGGGGATACGCCAGCGGATGACCTTGCGGGCGATGAGATACGCTGCGCCCGCGAGGATGGCGAAGGAGCTGATTTCGCCGATGCTGCCGGGGATGGCCCCGAAGAAGCTCTGTGCCAGAGTGAAGGGCATCGGGTTTTCACTGTAGAGGAAGCCAAGCGGGGTGGCGGAGGTGACACCGTCAATGACGACGATGGTCAGCACGCCGGAGTAGGACGCCGTCAGGAAGGCGCGGCCCGCGAGGGCGGGGTTCAGGAAGTTCTTGCCGATGCCGCCGTAAAGCTGCTTGACGATGACGATGGCGAAGAAGTCGCCGATAACGACCATCCATACGGGAGTCTGCGGAGGCAGCACCATCACGAGCAGCAGGCCCGTGACCGCGGCGGAGAGATCGTCAATGGTGGTGGATTTTTTCAGGAGCTTGCGGTAGGCCCACTCGAAGAACACGGCGGAGGCCATGCTCGACACCACCAGCAGCAGCGCGTGCCAGCCGTAGCGGTAAACGCCGAAGCCCACGATGGGGAGAGTGGCGATAATCACGTCGAGCATGATGCGCTGGGTATCGCGCACCGTGCGCACCTGGGGCTGATACGTGACATCAAAGATCATGCGTTCTTTCTTCTCGTTCATTTTCCGGCCTCCTTTGCTGCGGCCTCCGCCTTGGCCTTTTCCTTGGCTTTTTTCGCCTGGATCATGAGCTTGGCGGTCTTGAATGCGTGGGTCAGCGGCATGCGCGCCGGGCAGCGGAAGGTGCAGCTGCCGCACTCGATGCAGTCGGTGACATGGTATTTCTCCAGCATCTCAAAGTCGCGTTTCTTGTAATACTGGAACATGTACGTCGGCTCAAGGCGCATGGGACACACGTTGATGCACTTGCCGCAGCGGATGCACACGGGCTCTTCCACGGTGCGGTCCTCATCCTCGGTGAAGAAGAGGACGCCCGCGGTACCCTTGACGGTGACCGCTTCGAGCGTGGTGGCGCAGATGCCCATCATCGGGCCGCCGAGGACGATCTTGCGCGGGGTGCGGATAAAGCCGCCGCACTGCTCGGCGATGTAGCCGAAGCTGGTGCCGACGCGAATCATGGCATTGACGGGAGCGGAAAGGGCGCTGCCGTCGACAGTGACGATACGTTCAATGACGCTCTTGCCCTCGCAGCATGCCTGATAGATGGCGTAAGCCGTACGGGTGGAGATGACGCAGCAGCCGACGCCCGCGGGCAGTCCGCCGGGCTTGACCTCCCGGTTGGTGATGGTCTTGATCTGCATTTTCTCGCCGCCCTGGGGGTAGAGGGTGCTTTCGGGCACGATTTCAATGCCCTTTTCCATGGCACCGTGGGCGTTGAGCAGATCTATCGCGTCCTGCTTGTTCTTCTCAATGCCGTAATAGACCTTGTCCACTCCCTGCGCGATGCGGGCAAGCTCGATACCCTTCAGAAGCTCGTCCGGGAACTGGCGCATGGTGAGGTGGTCGCCGTTGATATAGGGCTCGCACTCGGCCCCGTTGATGATGAGGGTGTCCACCTTGCCGCGGCCGCTGGAGATCTTGAACGCGGTGGGGAACATTGCGCCGCCCATGCCGACGACGCCGGCCTCGCGGATACGCTGGAGGATGGCTTCGGGGTCCTTGAGCTGGGCTTCCGTAAGCGGTTCCATGAGCTCCGGCGTGTCAAGCCCGTCATTTTCGATAACAACGGACATGATCATATCGCCGAGAGGATGGGGTCTCGGTTCCACGGCCACAACCGTGCCGGACACGGAGGCGTGGACAGGTGCGGAGACAGGCGCGGGGTTTTCGCCGATCTTCTGGTACATGTTCACGTGGTCGCCCTTTTTCACCAAGGGGGTGCAGGGGGCACCGATGTGCTGTGCCATGGGGATGACGACCTGCTGCGGCGGTGCGATCACGGTTACGGGAATCTCGGGATGCTTCCGGTAATCGGGATGGACACCGCCCTTAAATTTAAATGCCATACACTTCACCTCGTTACATTTTACGTGGTACGGAGTTTACCCACTTATATTATCATAAGAACATAAGCGGTGTCTACTTTTTTCAACGGAAATTTTCGTAATTTTCCATGACAAGTTTATCACAAGCGACTGCCGTTTTTGTTATAATGTCACAAGAATGATGCTAAAAATTTGTCTAACTTAACGCAACATCCAGTGTCATCATCAGCGCAAAGCCCCCGATAAAGCTCAGCGCGCCGGCGCGGCCGGACGCCTCGGGGCAGAGCTCGTGCGCTGTGACATAGAGCATGGCCCCGGCGGAAAAGCTCAGAAGCCAGGGCATCAGGGGATGGGCAAGCGACGCGGTGAAGACCGCCAGCATCCCGAATACCGGCTCCACCGCGCCGGAGGCCACTCCGCAGAGAAAGGCCCGGCCGCGCCCCATCCCGCGGCTTCGCAGCGGCAGCGAGACCGCTGCGCCCTCGGGAAAGTTCTGGATCCCGATGCCGAGGGCGAGGGCAGCCGCGGCGGCAAGTCCTTCGCTGTCGGCGGCAAGGGCGAAGGCAAGGCCCACCGCCATGCCCTCGGGAATATTGTGAAGCGTGATGGCGGTGAAGAGCATGCGGCCGCGGCCCCGAGCGCCGCCCTGCAGCGCGTCCGCCGCTGTGAGAAAGAGCGCGCCGAGGACGAGCCCCGCCGCGGCGGGCAGCCATGCGGGAAGCCGTCCTTCCGCCTCCGCCTGCCCAATCGCGGGCAGCAGCAGGCTCCACACCGAAGCCGCCGTCATCACACCGCCCGCAAAGCCTGGGAGGATCGTCTGAAAGCGCGGCGCGGAGCTGCGCAGAAAGAACACCAGCGACGCGCCCAGTGTCGTCATGAAAAAAATAAACTGTGTGCCCGCGAGGGCCCACAGGATGGTCGAAGACATAAAAAACCCCCTCCGCTGATAATCTGTTACCAGACTATGCGGAGGGGAAAGCTTATGTGCGTATTACAGCCCCTTGATCAGCGCAAGGTCGCCGTAGAGGATGGAGTCGTCGCCGAGGGCGGCGATCTTCACGTCCACTGTCGGGCGGATGGAGGTCATGCAGTAGCGGTCCAGCTCCTTGAGGATCTTCTCGAGGAAGAGCTCGCCCATGGCTTCCATGATGCCGCCGCCGTAGAGCACCAGATCAGGGGAGATGGTGTTGATCATGTTGCCCGTCGCGATGGCGAGATAATGGCAGGCGCGGTCAACGGCCTCCATCGCCACCTGGTCCTTCTTACTGAGCGCCTTCTTGAGCCGCTTGCTGCGGAAGACGCCGTTCTGCACGTCCTCGGCCAGCATGCACTCACGGCCGCGCCCCACCTGCTGGCGGATATAGTCGGACATGCCCTTCTTGCTGGAGAAGGCCTCCAGGCAGCCGCGCTGCCCGCAGCCGCAGAGGGGCCCCTCGGGATCGAGGATCATGTGGCCGTACTCGGCGGCCTTGAACTGGTTGCCGGTGAAGAGCTTGCCGTCGAGGATCAGACCGCCGCCCATGCCGGTGCCTGGGAAAAAGCCGACAATGTTTTTGTAGCCCTGGGCCGCGCCGAATTTGTATTCGCCCAGCACGCCGAGGTTTACGTCATTGCCCACAAAGAAAGGCACGCCGAATTTCTTTTTCATGGCCCCGGCAATGTCGTAGTTGCGCCAGGGGAGGTTCGGCGTGAAGAGCACGATGCCCTTGTCCTGGTCGATGACGCCGGGGGCGCAGGAGGCGATGGCATTGAGCTTGCTGCGGTCGATGCCGGACTCCTTGATCATCTCCTCCACCACGCTGATGATGACCTTCTCCACATCCGCCGAACCTTCGCCCTCGCTGTTGGAGCGCTTTTTCAGCCGGTAGATGATCTCATCCTTTTCGTTGAAGATGGCGCCGAGGACCTTGGTCCCGCCGACGTCGAGACAAATATTGTAGCTTTCCGCCATGGGTGTTTTCCTCCTGTGTGTTATATTATGTCACGAGAAAAAGCTCCTGATCTTCCTGAGCAGCCCGATCGGCTCCGGGGGCGGGGTAGTCTCCATCGCCTTGACAGGCGCGGGAATGGGCGCCTTCTCCGCGGCGACCGGCTCGCTTCTGACCGGCGCGGGTTCGATCGGCGCCGCCGTCTGCTCGATCGGCGCGGGCGCCTCCAGGCTCACCTTCCAGGCGCTGAAATAGCGGTACAGCGCTTCCTGGGAGCTGGTGCCCTCGCCGCCCCTGTCACGCACATACGTGCCGTCGGGCAGCATGCGGCGGGATTTTTCACGGTCGCTGCGCAAAGCGTTCAGAACCTCGTTGATCTGCGCGCGGGTGTCGGGGGTCACAACTTCAATAAAGGCCTCGACCCGGTGCTCCAGGTTGCGGCTCAGAAGGTCGCCGGAGCCGATGAACATGCGCTGATCCTCGCCCTCGCCGAAGCTGTAAATGCGCGAATGCTCGAGCCAGCGGCCCACCACGCTTGTGACCGTGATGTTGTCGGTCATGCCCGGGATTCCGGGGCGCAGGCAGCAGATGCCGCGGATGAAGAGCTCAATCTTCACGCCCGCCTTGGAGCACTCGATGAGTTTTTCCATCACGTCGAGATTGTTCAGGGCGTTGATCTTGATGGCGACGCGCCCGTCCCTGCCCTTGGCCTTTTCACGGTCGAGGAATTCCAGCACGCGGGGCTTAAAGGTATACGGCGCGATCCAAAGCTCCTGCGCTTCGGGCGGAAGCTCGCCGTGCAATAGCGCCGTGAACGCGGTCTCGGCGTCAAGACCGACCTGTTCTCTTGCGGTGATGAGCGAGAGGTCGGTATACTGCTCACCGGTGACTTCGTTGTAGTTGCCGGTGCCGACCTGGGTGATGCGGCTGAATTTGCCGTTATGCTGCCGGGTGATGACGCAGAGCTTGGAGTGCACCTTGTGGTTCGGCAGGCCGTAAATCACGCGGCAGCCCGCGTCCTCCAGCATTTCGGAATAGTCGATGTTGTTCTGCTCGTCAAACCTTGCGCGTAGCTCGAGAAGGCACAGTACATCCTTTCCCTTGTCGGCGGCGTAGGCCAGGGCCGCGGCAATCTTGCTGCTGCCGGACATGCGGTAGAGCGTGATCTTGATGCTCAGCACCTCCGGATCGTCCGCCGCCTCATAGATGAGATCCACAAAGGGCATCATGCTCTGGAAGGGGAAGCTCATCAGCAGGTCACGCTTTTCTATGTAGGAGAAGTATTCGCCTTTTTTCAGCCCGAGATCCCGGGCGGGGCGGCGATCCTCGTATTTGAAATTCTCATGCCCGCCGATGCAGGAGCGGAAGGACAGGTCGAAGGGGACGGACTGGGTGAAAACGCAGCGCTCCGGCACGCGCAGCTTCTTGATAAGCAGGGCGCGGTTCGCGTCCGTGAGCTTGCCGTAGATCCTTGCCCGCACGGGCATCTCCCGCTTGCGCTTGGAGAGCATGGTGGATACCTTGAGACGCAGATCATCATCCGCGTCGGCGGCAACGTCGGAGAGAAATACGTCGGCATTGCGCGTGACTTCCACAGTCGCGCTTTGCAGGATGCTCTCCTTTTTCAGCAGCAGCGGCAGGAAATGCTTGATAAGCTGCGCGGTGAGCACGATTTTCTGGCAGCCGTTGATCTCAAAGCTCAGATAGGCGGGAACACGATGCAGCGGGATCAGCGCCAGCTTCTGCACGGTTCCGTGGCCGAGAAATGCCACGATATGAGACTCCCCGCTCCAGAGGAAGGGGAAGGGCTGATTCATGTCGATGATTTTCGGGAAGAGCAGATCCTTGATGTCGCCGAAGAGCTTCTTGCTCATCAGCTCGTCCACCTTGCTGATCTTCTTGAAGTCCAGCACGTCCACGCCGTTTGCGCGCAGTTCCTCGCGGATGACCTTCCAGATGCTCTCCATCAGGGCCTGCTGCTCCTTCGTGATGCGCAGCACCTCGAGAATCTGCGTTTCGGGCAGCATCCCGGACAGGGGATCGCGCTTGTCCGGCGTTAGGAGAGCGCGGTGGGTCAGAATGCCCATGCGCACGCGGTAAAACTCCGTGAGATTGGACTGGTAGATCATCAGGAACTTAAGACGCTCGAGAAGAGGAACTGCGGGATCTGCCGCCTCGAGCAGCACGCGCTCGTTAAAGGCAAGCCAGCTCAGCTCGCGGTTGATGTACACGCTCTCTGCCGCGGCCTTGCGCTCGGCCTCTACCTGCTTTTCGGTCAGAAGCCTTGCCTCTGCGGTGATTTTCTTTTCAAGCGGCTCCTTCTTTTCTGCGGCCTTCTTGACGGGGGCGGCCTTTTTTGCGGGCGCGGCCTTTTTCAGAGCCGCGCTCTTTTTCGTAAGCGCGGCTTTTTCCACCGCGCCCTTTTTGTTTTTCGGTGCCATGTTGCTCCTTACGCAAGCCGCTCCTCACAGGCTTTTTCCAGCGCGTCGATCACGATGCGCAGAGCCTTGATGCGGGCATATTTTTTGTCGTTGGATTCGATGATGAACCAGGGCGCGTTCTTCGTGCTGGTCTTTTCCAGCATCTCGTCGATGGCCTCCTCATACTGGGGCCATTTCTCGCGGTTGCGCCAGTCTTCCTCTGTCAGCTTCCAGGCCTTCTCGGGGGTATTCTGCCGGTCGTTGAAGCGCTGGAGCTGGGTATCCTGGTCGATGTGGATCCAGAACTTGAGCACAACGGCGCCCCAGTCGGTAAGCTGGCGCTCAAACTCGTTGATCTCGTTGAAGGCGCGCTTCCAGTCGTCCTCTGCACAGAAGCCCTCCAGCCGCTCCACCATCACGCGGCCGTACCAGGTGCGGTCAAAAATGCAGACGTGGCCGCTGCGGGGGAGTCTCGTCCAGAAGCGCCACAGGTACTGGCGGTTTTTCTCGTGGGGCTCGGGGGAGGCAATAGGCATCACGTCAAAGCCTCTGGGGTCGAGCGGGCGCGCGATGCGGCGGATGTTGCCGCCCTTGCCGGCCGCGTCCCAGCCCTCGTAGCAGAGGATGACGGGGATCTTCTTGCGGTAGATGACATTGTGCAGCTCACCCAGGCGCTTCTGCAGCTTCTTGAGTTCTTTCTTGTATTCCTCGTCGGTAAGGGAGGGGGAGAGGTCGACCTCCGCGAGCTTCGGCATTTTGATGAGCGGGAAGTTCTCCTTGAAGGGTTTGCCGATGTAGCGGCCTTCCTCAAGAGCCTTCCCGATCTGGTCTACGAGCAGTTTCAGCGCGTCGCGGGCGGCGACGGTACGCTTGCTGCCGTCAAGCACATGCCAGGGGATGATCTTTCCGGTCTTCTCCATGAAGCTCTCGTAACCTTCTCTAAAGAGCTTGTACTCGCTGAGCTGCCACATATCCTCCGCCGACACACGCCACTCGGTCTCAAAGCTCTCGCGCAGGGCGGAGATGCGCTTGTGCTGCTCCTTCTCGCTGATGTCCACAAAGAGCTTGAGCACGAGATACCCGCCGTCGCGAAGCTGGCGCTCAAATTCCTCGACAGCCCGCACGCGCTTTTTGTACTCATCCTTCGTGATGTCGCGGTGCAGGTATTTGCGCACGCAGTCCTCCATCCAGCCGGAGTCGTAGAACATGATCTTGCCGTTTTCCGGGATGGCCTTGGCGTAGGGGTAGAGGAAAGGATAGCGCGCCTCGGACTCCGGAGTGATGACGGGGGAGGTGACGTTGTAGTTTCTGGGGTCGATCTCACTGATGAGCTCGTTGATGAGACTGCCCTTGCCGGCCGCGGCCCAGCCCTCCACCAGTACCAGAATGGGCAGGCCCTTTTCGCGGATGGTCTGCTGCATGCCCATGAGCGAGGCGCGCAGTTCCTTGATCTCGGCCTTGAGCTTGTCATTTTCAGCCTTTTTCTGATCCTGTTTTTCGTCCTTTTCTATTTTCTTTGCTTCTTTGTCTTCCTTTTTCATGATCTTGATCATTCCTTCTTTGAAGAGTAGAGAAACGCTTTAAATAGCTGTAGTAAAACTATTGCTATTTTACGATATTGACACCGGGAAGTCAACAGAGACTTGTGCAATTTCCACACTTGCGACGGGTAGGCATTCCGCTTATACTATGAAAGATTTCATTTCCAAAGGCGTGATTCCATGAAAAACAAGAAAATGCTGGGCAATATCCTCCTGCTCATCACGGCCATCATCTGGGGCACGGCGTTCGTAGCCCAGCGCGTGGGCATGGAGAGCATCGAGCCCGTCACTTTTACCTCCTCCCGCATGTGGCTCGCTGCCCTCACCGCCGGGACGGCGTCCTTTTTTCTCGGCCGGAAGAAGCCGGAGACGGAGACCCGGGACACGAAGCGCGCAACCCTCATCGGCGGCATAATCTGCGGCCTGTTCCTCACCGGGGCGAGTCTCTTTCAGCAGTTTGGCATCGTGTATACCACGGCGGGCAAGGCGGGTTTCATCACGGCGCTTTATATCCTGCTGGTGCCGGTGGTAAACTTCGTCCTGTTTAAAAAGCGCTCAAGTCTCCATGTCTGGTTCGCCATCGCCATCGGCGTTGCGGGCATGTATCTATTGTGCGTGACGGAGGATTTTCGCATCACCCACGGTGACACGCTGGTGTGCATCTGCGCGCTGCTCTTTACCGGACACATCCTCTGCTGCGACCACTTTTCACGCCTCGGCGACCCCGTGAAGATCTCCGGCATTCAGTTCGTGGTGGTGGCGCTCGTCTCGGGCATGATTGCGCTGATTACCGAGACTCCGTCCTGGGCGGAGATCAAAGCCGCAGCCGTGCCGATCCTCTGGTGCGGCGTCATGTCCGGCGGCGTGGGCTACACGCTGCAGATGGTGGCCCAGGGCTTTACCGACCCCACGGTGGCGTCGCTGCTCATGAGCCTCGAAGCGGTCTTCGCAGCCCTCACCGGGGCGCTGCTTTTAGGCGAGCGCATGACTTCGCGCGAGCTTTTCGGCTGCGTCATCATGTTCGCGGCTATTGTTGTTGTTCAACTCCCCGCGCCGAAGAGAAAAGCTGTCGAATAAGACAAGATCCCCTCTGCATACCTTTATGCTGAGGGGGATCGAACATGATGTGTTATTTTTCGGAGCTTTGCTGTAAAGAGGTCATCGACATCCACACGGGCTTTCGCCTGGGCTATGTGTGCGACATGGAGTTTGACGACAAAGAGGGCTGCATCGCGTCCCTTGTGACGCCGGGCAGACCCCGCTTCTTCGGCCTTTTTGGCAGGGAGGAGGACTATGTGCTGCCCTGGAAGGACATTGTCCGCGTCGGCAGCGACATTATCCTCGTCGAGGTCAAGGGCGATTTCATGCGCCGAAAGCGGCAAAATCGCTGGCATTGAGCCCTTGTTAAGGAGTTCAAAGTATAGTATAATATATTATTCTATTCATTCCGAGGAGTGAATGACCGACATGAAACGAATGATCGCGCTGCTTTTGACGCTGTGCCTGATATGCCCCATGCTCACAGCCTGCCGGAAGGAAGAGCCGCTGGAGCCCTGGGAGATGCCGACGGTGGATTCCAGGCCCACGCCCGTTCCCACGGCGGCCCCGTCCTTTGGCGGCGGCAGTCCCGAGCGCTATGTCTGGAACGAGGCGGCGCTGCTTTTGATGAACAACCCCGGCGCGGCCCCGACGAGCAAACAGGAGACCTACTCCCACAGGCAGTGCCTGGCACTGTTCCCCTATAACTTCCTGCCCTCTGCCATCTTCGGCGAGAGTTACGCGGGCCATGAGCGCCTCGGCATCAAGCGGACGGACCACGCCGTGCTGCTGGACGAAAACGGGCAGCTTGCCGAGCATTCGTATATCGAGTTTCAGTACCTGCCCAAGAGCGGCAAGGAGGACGAGGGCGTCTACGTGATGGCGGAGCTCTGCTCTCTGGAGGCCGCGCAGGAAATCTACAACGGCCTTTACCCGCACCTGCTGATGCCCCAGGGGGAGAAGCTGCGCACCTCCACATACTATCTCAAGGACTTTGTGCTGGCAAAAATCGAGGAACAGCGCATCGGCCAGGTACTGAAGCTCACGCCCAGCTCCTACTTTGCCGACGCGCGCAGGCTTATGGCGGACGATCCGAGCTATGTGCCCCAGCGGCAGATCCTGCTTACCATCACCTGCGGGGTCAACATGAGCGACGAGGAGTTTGCCGCCGCGGTCTGCTACCTACTGCGCTTCAGCGACGGCAGCGAGATCGTCACGCCGGAGCCGAGCAGGCTGCCAACCTTCGGGGAAAAAGGCGCGGCGTAATGAGTTAGGAGTGTTGAGTTAGGAGTTTGGAGTTATAGAGAATTTGCGGCGAAATTGCAATCTGTCCGCAATGCGGACTCAACAACTCCACACTCCACACTCCACACTCCAAACTCCACACTGAATACAGGGAGAACACATGGAATCAATCGAAACGAAAAAAGAACGCGCGGTGCTGGCCGGGCTGGCTGCCGCGAGTATGGATATCCATGAGCGCTCGAGCGACGTGACCATGGACGAACTTGCCGCCCTGGTGGAGACCGCCGGGGGCGAGGTGGTGGCCACCATGATCCAGGTCCGGCCCACGCCTGATCCGCGCAGCTTCCTCGGTGACGGCAAGGTGCAGGAACTGAAGGAACTGATCGAGGCAAACGAGTGTGATCTCGCGGTGTTCGACAACGAGCTCTCGCCCTCGCAGATGCGCGTCCTGTCCGAGGAACTCAAGGTCAAGGTGCTCGATCGCTCCGGCCTCATTCTGGACATTTTTGCCCAGCGGGCCAGAACCCGTGAGGGCCAGCTGCAGGTGGAGCTTGCCCAGTACAAATACCTCCTGCCGCGCCTGACAGGCATGTGGACCCACCTGGTGCGTCAGACGGCATCGGGCGGCTCGTCCCCCATCGGCACCCGCGGCCCCGGCGAGACCCAGCTTGAGACCGACCGCCGCCACATCCGCCGCAAGATCCAGAAGCTGGAGGAAGAGCTCTCCGAGGTGCGCAAGGTGCGCGGCACCCAGCGCAGGCGGCGCGAGAAAAATGCCATGCCGGTGGTGGCCCTGGTGGGCTACACCAACGCCGGCAAGTCCACGCTCTTAAACTGCCTGACAGGCTCGGACATTCCGGCAAACGATCGGCTGTTCGACACGCTGGACACCACCACCCGCCGCTTAAAAGTGGACGAAACGCAGGAGATCCTGCTGTCCGACACCGTCGGCTTTATCCGCAAGCTGCCGACCCACCTGATCGAAGCCTTCAAGGCCACCCTTGAGGAACTGCAGTATGCCGACGTGCTGCTGCATGTGATCGACATCGCAAACCCCGAATGGATGGAGCAGGCCCGCGTGGTGGACGAGCTCATCCGACAGCTCGGGGCCGAGGCCACGCCCTGCATCCGCGTTTTCAACAAGTGCGACGCCTACTTCGGCATCCTGCCCCACGGGGAGGACATTGTCTGCATCTCCGCCAAAAGCGGGGAGGGGGCGGCGGAGCTTGTGCAGATGCTTTCCGCGAGACTCGATCGCGGCAAGCGCCATGTTACCGTGAAGCTTCCCTACGCGGCAGCCGCTCTGCTGGACAGCCTCAACCGCGACGCGGCGGTCATTAAAAGCGAATATACCGAGGACGGCATTGAGGTCGAGGCCATCGTCCCGCCGGAGCTGTTCGGACGGGTCAAGGCCTACATCCCGGGCTATGTGGAGCCCAAAGAGGACTGGGAGACATGAGCGAGTACTATATCCCCACCGGGCCCGGCGAGGCGGAATTCACCGAAAAGCGCTCGCGTTTTCTGGGGCATGTCCGCATGGTCGAAACCGAGGACGAAGCCCGGGCCTTCATCGCGGAGATGAAAAAGAAATACTATGACGCGCGGCACAACTGCTGGTGCTACAGCATCCGGGACGGGGCCGAGCGCTACAGCGACGACGGCGAGCCCCAGGGCAGCGCCGGCATCCCTATGCTGGAGGTGCTGCGCCGCCAGGGAGTTACCAACTGTGTCTGCGTGGTGACGCGCTACTTCGGCGGGGTGCTGCTGGGCACGGGCGGGCTTCTGCGCGCCTATACCAGGAGTGCTGCCGACGCCCTCCAGGCTGCCGGGATCTCGGTGGTGCGCCGCTGGGTGGAAACGGAACTGCCCTGCAGTTACGCCCAGATGGAGCGCATGAAGCAGGAAGCCGCGGCCGCGGGCGGGATCGTCGCCGACGTGGAATACGGCGCGGATGTCACCCTGAAGGTGCTGGTGCCGGAGGAACAGAGCGAGGGCTTTGCCAACCGTATCTTCGACCAGAGCGCCGGGAGCGTCACGGTGAAGGTGACGGGCGAGAGCTTTCGCGCCGTGCCGCTGAGCGGGGGAGTGAAGGAATGAAAACAGCGCTTATCATGGAGGGCGGCGCCATGCGCGGGATGTTCACCTGCGGCGTGACGGACGTGTTTCTCGAAGAGGGCATTCCATTCGACGCTGCCGCCGGCATCTCGGCGGGGGCCTGCCTGGGCTGCAACTTCAAATCCCGGCAGGCGGGCCGCGCCATCCGCTACAACAAGCGCTACAGCCGCGATCCGCGCTTTTGCAGTTTCAAGTCGCTTGTAAAAACCGGCGACCTCTACGGCGCTGACTTCTGCTACCGGGAGCTGCCGGAGGTCCTGGACCCCTTCGACAACAAGGCTTTTGAAGAAAACCCCATGGCGTTTTACATCGGTGCCGCCGATGTGGACACCGGAGAGATCCGCTACCACAAGTGCACGGACGGCGGGCAGAAGGATCTCCTGTGGATGCGGGCCTCGGCCTCCATGCCGCTGGTGTCGCGCATCGTGGAAGCGGACGGATACCGCATGCTCGACGGCGGCATCGTCGATCCCGTGCCGTACCGATACATGGAAAACCTGGGGTATGACCGGAATGTGTACATCCTCACCCAGCCGAAGGGCTTTCGAAAGGAAAAATCTTCGGCCCTGCCGCTGATACGGATAGCACTGCGGAAAACGCCGAAGATCGTCGAGGCCATGGAGAACCGCCATGAGGTCTATAACCGGCAGATGGCGGAGATCGATGAAAAGGAGGCGCGCGGCGAGATCCTCGTGATCCGCCCGCCGGAGAGCCTCGGCATCAGCCGCACGGAGCACGACCCGAATGAGCTTGAGCGGGTCTACCAAACCGGCAGGCGAGAGGCTTGCCGCATGCTCCCGGAGATCAGGAGCTTCCTCAAACTGTAAAAAATGACTGGGATGTGAGGCGTTCGGCCTGCATCTCAGTCATTTTCAATATCCACGATAATCACTTTGACGCCGGATCGCTCGGCGTAGAGGATGGTGTTCATGGTGCCGCCGGATCTGCCGTCATAACAGGCCAGCAGGAGAGAAGCCCTGTCCACCATGTAGCGGTTGCGGCGCATCATGCAGTCGGGCGTATAGCCGTACTGCAGAACCGTCACCTTGTCGGACCGGTCGATGAGGCTGTTGTAGCGCCGCCGCAGGGCCTGCCCCCAGCGCCCGGGCTGGTCGCCGAAGGGGATCGCCGCCTCGAGTACAACATCGCCGTGCTGTGCTTTCAGTTTCAGCACCGCCTCGGCAAAGTACATGTCGCAGCCGATGGCCATGCCGCACACAAAATGCCGGTAGCCCAGTTCATAGATTGCCGCAAGCCGCGCATCCAGTTCTTCCTTGAGCGCCGTACAGCGCGGGTCATCTTCATTCATGCCCCAGGGCAGCTTCTGGGGCCGGTGCCCCGTAAAACAGCAGCTGTGTTCCCGATCGGCCATGTCTTCACCTCGTTTCGCCCGCCCATTGTACGCCATAAAAAAGCACTTGTCAAAAGCTATGTGATGTGCTATACTCAAGCCGTCTTCAGGGCAGGGTGTAATTCCCGACCGGCGGTACAGTCCGCGAGCCGAGATACCAAATCCACGATAGAAAGCTTGATTGGATTTCCGAGGAAAAATTGCGCCAGACAAGGCGGCTTCCGCAGAGCATAATGGAATATATGGTCAAGGAAGCTAACGCAGTATGGCACGATTTTTACCGGAAATACTTCGAGATGTCTATCGAGGTTTGGTATAAAGCATGAACCGGTGAGATTCCGGTACCGACAGTAGAGTCTGGATGGAAGAAGATGACCACACGTATTTGTGTGGATTCTGCTGTTGCCCGAAGATGATTCTTCGGGCGCTTTTGTTTTAAATCTTTCAGGAGGTATCACAATGGAAAATCTGGGATTTGTACTGGCCTGCATCGCAACGATCGCGCTGTTATTCATCGCGGCGGCACTGTTTGAAAAGTTTGTGGTCAAGGAGCGAAAAGCCTTTTCCAACACCCACTACATCACCTATACCGCCATTTTCGCCTGCCTTGCGGGTGTGCTGATGTTTATCGAGATCCCGCTTTTCTTTGCCCCTGCCTTCTATAAGATCGACTTGAGCGAGATCCCGGTCCTGATCTGCACCTTCTACCTCGGCCCCGTTGCGGGTGTTGCGGCGGAACTTGTGAAGGTCATGGTCAAGCTCCTGCTCAAGGGCACCTCCACTGCCTTCGTGGGCGACTTTGCAAACTTTGCGGTGGGCTGTTCCTTCGTGCTGCCGGCAAGCATGGTCTACCACGCAAAGCCCGGCAGACGTACGGCTCTGGTCGGCATGCTGATCGGCACCCTCATCATGACCGTGTTCGGCAGTGCTTTCAACGCCGTCTACCTCCTGCCCAAGTTTGCCGCCCTCTACGGTATGCCCATGGAGGCCATTATCGGCATGGGTACGAAGATCAATCCCTCCATCACCAGCGTCTCCACGCTCGTTCTCTTCGCCGTGGTGCCGTTTAACCTGCTCAAGGGCGTGGTGGATTCCATCCTGACCTTCCTGCTCTATAAGCGCATCTCCCCCATCCTCCACAAGGGCGACGCACGCCGTCAGCAGCGCCGCGCCGCTAAAGAGTCCGCGTGACCTTCCACAGCCGCGAGGCACTCAGAGCAAAGTTCACGAGCTCCGTTACGTAGATGATGCCGATATACGCCGCCAGCGCGTACCTGGGAAGAAGCTGCCAGGTGAGCAGCAGGCCGAGCAGCGCGTCGAGGATGTTGATCCCCATGCTCCACACCTGCTGCCCCAGCCCCTTGAGACAGCCGTCGATGCTCATGTCTGTATACATGAACGGGACCAGCGGCGCGAGGATGCGGATATAGCGCCCCGCGTCCCGGCTGCCGTAGATGAGCATGCCGAGGGCGTCGGAGCAGACAAAGAGGAACGCGCCCACAGCGAGGGAAAACAGCACGCTCAGGCGCAGCAGCTCCTTTGCCGTGCACCGGATGGCGCGCCCTTCCCGCTGTACCTGCGCCGCCGTGAGTTCCGGCACGATGAGCTCGGCCGCGGCGGAGAGGATGCAGGAGGGGAAGAAGATCACCGGCAGCACCATCCCCTGGATGACCCCGTAGCCCGCGAGGGCGCTGTTGGCGGAAAAGCCCGCCGCCCTGAGACCCTTTGGCACCAGCAGATGCTGCAGGGTGGTGAGGGCGCTGCGTGCGTAGGCCGAGAGGGCCAGCGGCACCGCGATGTGCAGCATGCGCACGGTGAGCCTGCCGCCCGCGCCGGTGTCCCGGTAGTGGCTCCGGCGGTCAAAAAGATAGGCAAGCGCCATCAGAAGAAGACTCAGTACGTCCGCCGCCACCCGGCCGAGGGTGACGGCGGCGCAGCTTTTTTCAATGTCTCCGGCCGGAACCTGCCCGAGAAAAAACGCCACCAGCACAATGCCGCTTACTTGCTCGATGAGGTGGATGAGCGTCGGCTTCCACACCCGGCCGCAGGCGGTGAAGTACCCGGACATGGACGCGCACAGGGAAATGCACGGCATGCTCAGCGCCGAGATGCGAAGCGAGCGCACCGTGCGCGCGTCCCCGATCCAGAGAAAGCCGATGGGTTCCGAGAGCTCCCGGAGGATCACCGCCGCCGCAAATCCGAAGAACGCCCCATAGCCGAGACAGCGGCCCATCGCCGCGCGCACGCCGCCGGGTTGCTCAAGCCCCAGCTCTTCGGCCACCAGGCGCGTCGAGGCAAAGCGGATGCCGGAGATGGCAAAGGTAGCGCAGAGCCCCGTTACCGACAGCACAAGCTGATAAAGCCCGATGCCTGCCGGGCCGATCCGTCCCGCCAGCCACACCTGAAAGGCCATGGCGATCCCCTGCATCAAAAGCGAGGACGCGGTGAGCAATGCCGTGTTGTAAACCAATACGCGCTTCATAGTCCACCCCTTTATTGCTCCCCAAATAGATTCTTGAATTATTGGGGAGCAATTTTGCCATGTTTCGCGGTTGCCCCGCCAAGGGGCGAGCGAAACGGCAATAAAATCGTTATTGATGTGCCGGAGAAATGCTGCGTCTTGATTCAAAACTAAATTGGCACATCAATAGCATACTGTCACAAGTCTATGCGCGTTCCGCCGCACACTTGTCCCGCGCGTCACAAAACGCTTGAAAAGAATGCTTTTCGGTGTTAAACTTTGCCCATGAAAGAAAGGGGGACGATCCTATGATCATCACCATCGGCAGACAGCATGGCTCCAACGGCCATGCCGTCGCGGAGACGCTGGCAAAGCGCCTGAATTTCCCGTGCTACAGCAAGGAGATCGTTGACCGCACCGCGCGGGATTCCAACTTCAGCCATGAGGTTATCCGCTCCTACGATGAAAAGCGCATCTCGCCCTTTATGGCGCCCAGCACCCACTTCTTCGGCATGGACGAGGGCTTTCGCCTGAACATGCAGATCGCCTCCGCCCAGTTCGAGGCCATCCGCAGCCTCGCCGACGAGGGGGACGCGGTTTTCGTCGGCCGCTGTGCCGACTATGTCCTCAGAAGCCGCGAGGATCTTGTGCGCATCTTTCTGATGGCGGACATGCCCTACCGCATCAAAACCGTCATGGAACGCAAGAGCCTTTCGCGAGACCAGGCAAAGAAACTGATCCGTGAGGTCGACAAGGATCGTTCGAGCTACTACCGCTACTACACCGACCAGACTTGGGGCGACAGCGGCTGCTACGACCTGTGCCTGAATGTCGGCCGCGTCGGCATCGAAGGCGCTGCCGAGGCGATCGAGGCTTTCGTCAAGGCGATCAAATAAAACAAATAAACAGAGAAATGCCATTTCGGAAAAATCCGGAATGGCATTTTTTATGCTCGTCGGGGAAGAATAATCAAAAACGAAAGGTGTGGTCAAATGGCAAAACAAATCGGAAAGCGGACGATCCGGCTGGAAAGAAAGCCGGGCATCGTCTCCTTCGCCTCCGCAGTCGGCGGCAAGGAAGGGGCGGGCCCGCTGAAGAAGGGCTTTGACGAGGTGTCTGCCGACTCCTACTTCGGTCAGGAAAGCTGGGAAAAGGCGGAGTGCACCATGCTGTCGCGCTGTCTCGACCGCTGCATGGAAAAGGCAGACGGCCTCAGACCCGACTGCATTCTCGGCGGCGATCTCCTGAACCAGTGTGTCAGCTCCGCCTTTGCCGTCCGGGATCGCAAAGCGCCGTATCTGGGCCTCTACGGCGCCTGTTCCACCATGGCGGAGGGGCTGGGCCTTGCCGCGCTGCTCATTGACGGCGGTGGTCTCAACTCCGCTCTGGCTTTTACCGGCTCTCATTTCTGCGCTGCCGAGCGGCAGTATCGCTTCCCGCTGGAATACGGCGGGCAGCGCACGCCCACCTCCCAGTGGACGGTTACAGGCGCGGGCGCCGTGCTGCTCGCGCGGGAGAGCGACAGCCTCGTCGTCACCCATGTGACGCCGGGGCGCGTGGTGGACGCGGGCGTCACGGACGCAAACAACATGGGCGCCGCCATGGCCCCGGCAGCCCTTGACACCATTCTCGCGCACTTTGACGACTTAAACCGGAGCTTTGACGATTACGACGCGGTCTTCACCGGCGATCTCGGTGCCATCGGCCACGACATCCTGCAGGACCTTCTGCAGCGGGAAGGGCTGTCGCCGGGGCTCAAATACCTCGACTGCGGGGTGCTGATTTACGACCTGCTGACCCAGGACGTGCACGCCGGCGGCTCGGGCTGCGGCTGCTCCGCCTCAGTGCTGACGGCGCATATCCTCCCCGCCATGGAGCGCGGCGTGTGGCAGCGGGTGCTCTTTGCCGGGACGGGTGCCCTCATGTCCCCGCTCACCTGCCAGCAGGGAGAGAGCATTCCCGGCATCTGCCACGCCGTGACCATCGAGAGAAGGGAGGATGCATGACCGTGCTGATGCCTTATCTCAGAGCCTTCGCCGCCGGGGGCCTGCTGTGCCTCATCGGCCAGGCGCTTATCGACTATACGCGCCTGACGCCGGCGCGCATTCTCACAAGCTACGTCGTGATGGGTGTGATCCTCGGCGCGCTGGGGCTGTATGAGCCCTTTGCGGAGTGGGCCGGGGCCGGGGCCGCCGTGCCGCTGACCGGCTTCGGAAATGTGATTGCCAAAGGCATGCGCGAGGCGGTGCGGGAGAAGGGCCTGCTCGGCATTTTTTCGGGCGGCTTTGCGGCGGCCTCCGCCGGTCTGGGCGCGGCGGTCATCGCAGGCCTGCTTGTATCGCTGCTGTGCAGACCGAAGGACAAGGATCGGTAAGTTTCGGCGCAGATGTTCATTCTGCGCCGTCTCCCGGATGAGGATATCTTTGCAATTCCCTGTTACAGAAGCATTGATTTTGTTGCTGGAGAAGCGTATAATGGCTATGATTATGTAACCCAATCTGCCCTGTAAGGAGAGAAACAGTATGGATCAGAATCTTTACCGCCAAAAGAGCATGGATCGCATATCCTCGCCTGAGCAGCTCAACGACTATCTGCGTGTCACCAACGTCTCCGTGTGGGTGATCCTCATTGCCGTCATCCTGCTGCTGGCCGGGATGCTGATCTGGAGCGCAACGGCCACCATTGAGAGCTATGCAGAAGGCAGCTCCCAGGTACAGGGCGGCGTGATGACCATCCGCTTTGACGATCAGCAGTTTGCGAAAAAAGTGGAGGCCGGCATGCCGGTGCGCACCGGGGACACCGAGACCGTGATCGCCGGCATCGGGCACGACGCAGACGGGCTCATCATAGCCACGGCCAACACCTCCCTTGCCGACGGCTATTATCCTGTCCGTGTCAGCTATAAGCAGACCCAGGTTCTGAGCCTGCTGTTCGACTGAGGAGCGTACATAGATGGCGGAAAAAACAGTTAAAAAACCGGTGACAAGGGGTGTGGCCAAGGTCCCGGTCGTCATGCAGATGGAGGCGCTGGAATGCGGCGCGGCCTCTCTCGCCATGGTGATGGCCTACTATGGCAAGTGGGTCCCGCTGGAGCAGGTGCGCTTGGACTGCGGGGTGAGCCGCGACGGCTCCAACGCCAGAAACGTCCTTGTCGCAGCGCGCAGCTACGGCTTCGAGGCCCAGGGCTTTCGCTGTGAGGTCTCGGCCCTGAGGGAAGAGATGACCTTCCCCTGCATCATCCACTGGAACTTCAACCATTTCGTGGTGCTCGACGGCTTCCGGGGCAGCTATGCCTGTCTTAATGACCCCGCCCGCGGTGAGGTCAAAGTGCCGATGGAGGAGTTTGACAATTCCTTTACCGGCATCTGCCTGCAGATCACGCCCGGCCCGGATTTCGTCCCCGGCGGCAAGCCCAAGAGCACGCTGGCGTTTGCCCGCAAGCGCCTCAGGGGCGCGGGCGCGGCGGTGGCCTTTGTGCTGCTTGCAAGCATCATCAGCTATCTCTTCGGCATCATCAACCCCATATTCAGCCGCTTCTTCATGGACCGCCTCCTGACCGGGGAAAACCGCGAGCTGCTTATGCCCTTCATCCTGCTCATGTCCGTCATGGGCGCGGCGCAGATCGTGGTGGCCTGGGTACAGGCGGTGTACTCCCGCAGGATCGACGGCAAGATGAGCATTGTCGGCAGCAGCGAATACATGTGGAAGGTACTGCGCATGCCGATGGAGTTTTTCTCCCAGCGCATGGCGGGCGACATTCTGCAGCGCCAGAGCACCAATGCCTCCATCGCTTCGACCTTGGTCAACACGCTCACGCCCCTTGCCCTCAACGCGATCATGATGGTGTTCTATCTCGTGGTCATGCTGAAAATGAGCCCGCTGCTCACCCTCGTCGGCCTCGTGACGATCGTGCTGAACCTGCTGGTTTCGCGCATCATCTCCGCAAAGCGTGTGAACATCACCCGCGTGCAGATGCGCGACGCGGGCAAGCTTGCCGCTGCGACGGTCTCCGGCATTCAGATGGTGGAGACCATCAAGTCCAGCGGCGCCGAAAACGGCTACTTCCAGAAATGGGCGGGCTACCAGGCCTCGGTCAACACCCAGAAGGTGAAGTTTGCCAGGATCAACCAGTACCTCGGCCTCATTCCCGCCACGCTCTCCACGATCGCCAGCTCCGCCGTCATGGTCATCGGCGTCGGCCTCACCATGCGCGGGGAGTTCACCCTCGGCGCGATCATGACCTTCCAGGGGTTTTTGAGCGGCTTCATGTCGCCTGCCATGACCCTCGTTTCCGCCGGGCAGACCATCCAGGAGATGCGCACGGATATGGAGCGTGTGGAGGACGTGATGCAGTATCCCACTGACCCGGGATTTACCGACAGCCCGCTTGAGGAGGATGCGGACTACTCCAAGCTCGGCGGTGAGGTGGAGCTGAAAAATGTGAGCTTCGGCTACTCCCGCCTCGGCAAACCTCTGATCGAGGATTTCTCCATGCACATGAAGCCCGGCAGCCGCGTCGCCTTTGTCGGCTCTTCCGGCTGCGGCAAATCCACGCTCTCCAGGCTCATCTCCGGACTCTACCAGCCCTGGAGCGGCGAGATCCTCTTTGACGGCAGACCCATCTCCAGCATCGACCGCAGCGTCTTCACGGGCTCGGTGGCGGTCGTGGACCAGGACATCACCCTCTTCGAGGACACCATCGCCAACAATATCAAGATGTGGGATAACTCCATTGAGGACTTCGAGATGATCCTTGCTGCCCGGGACGCCCAGATCTACGACGACATCATGGCCCGCGACGGCGGCTTTTACGGCATGCTCACCGAAGGGGGCAAGGATCTCTCCGGCGGGCAGCGCCAGCGCATTGAAATCGCCCGCGTGCTCGCGCAGGACCCCTCCGTCATCATTATGGACGAGGCGACCTCCGCCCTTGACGCCAAGACCGAGTATGAGCTTGTCAAGGCGGTCAAGGACCGCGGCATCACCTGCATCGTGATCGCCCACCGCCTCTCCACCATCCGCGACTGCGACGAGATCATCGTTCTCGATCACGGCAAGGTGGTCGAGCGCGGCACACACGATGAGCTCTATGCCAGAGGCGGCTATTATACCGAGCTCATATCCAGCGACTGAGGAGGTGGGAAAATGGGATGGTTTGACGAACAGATAAGACAGCGCAAGCAAAACGATCAGGACGTTTTTGAAGAGTCCATTTTCCGCATGGCCTCCGTCGTGCTGGGCAAGAGCATGACGGGCACTCTGGATGACGAGCGCATCCTCACCAAGGCTGCCATCGACGATATCCTGAAATACTACCACTATAAGCCGGTCGAGATCCCCGGCACGATCAAGGACGCCGACGAGGCGCTGGAATACTGCCTGCGTCCCCACGGCATCATGCGCCGCAGCGTCAAGCTGGAAGAGAACTGGTACAAGGACGCCTACGGCCCCATGATTGCCTTCCGCAAGGAGGACTCCCTGCCGGTCGCCCTCATGCCGAAGCCTGTCAGCGGCTACTGGTTCAAGGACGAAAACGGCGAAAAAAAGAAACTCAACAGAGCGACCGCCGCGCAGTTTGAGCAGGATGCCATCTGCTTTTATCGTCCGCTGCCGCTCAAAGCGCTGGGCATCCCCGACCTGATCCGTTATCTCATGGATTGCCTGGACGTGGGCGATTATGCGGCGCTCATTGTCATGACGCTGATGGTCACGCTTTTCGGCATGGTGATCACGCCCATCAACCGCGTGCTCACGGGTTTTGTGCGGGAAAGCGGGAACATGGCGCTTCTCGCGGGGACGGCGGTGTTCCTGTTTACCACCATCGTCTCCAGCCAGCTCATCTCCGCCGTACGCGATCTGATGATGAGCCGCCTTGAGATCAAGACCTCCCTGTCGGTGGAGGCGGCGATCATGATGCGCATCATGAACCTGCCTGCAAACTTCTTCCGCAAGTATTCCTCGGGCGAACTGTCGAGCCGCTCGGGCGCTGTCAACCAGCTGTGCACGCTGCTGCTGGGGAGCGTCTTTTCCACGGGCCTCACCTCGCTTGCAAGCCTTCTTTACATCACGCAGATCTTCAAATACGCCCCCGCTTTGGTGACGCCCTCCATCATAATCATTCTGGCGGGCCTTGCGGTGAGCGTCACGGCCTCCGTCATGCAGATACGTATCAGCCGCCAGATCATGGAGCTCGGTGCAAAGTCCAGCGGCATCAGCTTCGCCCTCATTTCCGGCGTGCAGAAGGTAAAGCTCGCCGGTGCCGAGAAGCGCGCCTTCGCCCGCTGGGCGGACAGCTACTCCCAGGCCGCGCGCTATACCTACAACCCTCCGGTGTTCCTGCTGGTAAACAGCGTCATCACAACCGCCATCTCCCTCGTCGGCACCATCGTCATCTACTTCATCGCCGTTGAGACGCACGTCAGCGCGTCACAGTTCATCGCCTTCAACTCGGCCTACGGCATGGTCGCCGGCGCTTTCGGCGCGCTGACGAGCGTGGCACTGTCGGTGGCGCAGATCAAGCCCATCCTTGAAATGGCGGAACCCATTTTGAAAACCGAGCCAGAGTCGAGCGAGAACAAGGAGATGGTCACTGCGCTCAAGGGCGGCATCGAACTTTCAAACGTCTACTTCCGCTATAACGACACCATGCCCTATGTGGTCGACGGCATGAGCCTGAAGATCAAGGCAGGGGAATATATCGCCATCGTGGGCCGCACCGGCTGCGGCAAGTCCACGCTCGTGCGCCTGCTGCTGGGCTTTGAGACGCCGGAGAGAGGTGCCATTTATTACGACGGCAAGGACATGACCAAGCTGGATCTCCGATCTCTGCGCCGCCGTATCGGCACCGTCACCCAGGACGGCAGCCTCTTCCAGGGCGACATCTATTCCAATATCGTGATCTCCGCACCGAACCTGAGCCTGATGGAGGCATGGGAGGCCGCCGAGCTTGCGGGCATTGCCGACGATATCCGCGCCATGCCCATGGGCATGCAGACCATCATTGCCGAGGGCGCGGGCGGGATCTCCGGCGGACAGAAGCAGCGCCTCATGATCGCACGCGCGGTCGCACCCAAGCCGAAGATCCTCATCTTCGACGAGGCCACCTCCGCCCTGGACAACCGCACGCAAAAGCAGGTGTCGGACGCGCTCGACAAGCTCAAGTGCACCCGCATCGTCATTGCCCACCGCCTTTCCACCATCAAAAACTGCGACCGCATCCTGGTTCTGGACAAGGGCCGCATTCTGGAGGACGGTACATACGAAGAACTGATCGCAAAGAACGGTTATTTTGCCGAGCTGGTCGCGCGGCAGCGCATCGACACACCCGCTGAAACAACTTCGGTTTAAGAAGGAAGGAGAACATATGCTGTCCAAACATGCCAAAAACAAATTCGCCGCCCGCGCCGGAGAGGCCATCCTGCAGCAGCTTCCCGTGGAGGAAAAGACCCTGCGCCGCGTGGGCTGGCTGATGGAGCCGAAGCATCTCAAGCAGCTCGGCATCGCCGCTGTGGCCGGCACGGCGGCCTTCTCGGTCATCGGCAGCATGAGCCGCATGAGTGCTTACCGCCTGGCTGTGGCGCGGGAGCTCAAAAAGCAGCTCGACCCGGTGAACAGAAAACTCAACGAACTCGAAAGGCAGAACGAAGAGCTCAAGGCGCAGAACGAGAAACTGCAGGAGCAATTGGAAAAACGCTGAGTAAAACACAGGACCTCCGAAACTTCGGAGGTCCTGTGTTCGTTATTAACGGCGCGTCACTCGATCAGCTTCAGAAGATCCCGGTCGGCGTAGACCCTGAGCTTCGGAAGATTGCACCTGTCGGCCTTCTGCTCGGCGAGCGCCAGCATCAGATCGTAGTAATCCATATCAGCGGCGTCAAGCTGCCGCGCTGTCCTGGGCAGCTCCGTTTCCAGATAATCGCGCAGGCTGCCTTCCGCCTCACCCCGGCGGGCAAGGATCCATTCCAGCGCCTCGCGTTCGCTCATGCTGCGCTCCACATAGTAAAGCCGCCCGTGCAGGCCGTAGAGCACGCGCCGCGCGTCCATGTAGCCGATGGCCATGTCGCGCTTTGCCTGCTCGGCCTCAAAGTTCAGCACATGGCCGAGGTCGGCGTAGGTGCGGATGGTGGTCAGGCGCACGTCGTCCGGCATCTTGAAACGCTTCTCCACCCCTTTGCTGGGCAGGCGCACGGCGATGATGTCCTTGTACCCGGCTGCTACAAGTGCGTGCAGGGGCAGGGTGTCCACGAAGCCGCCGTCGGCATAGTACTTCCCGCCCAGTTTCTCGAGGCGGAAGCTCGGATGATAGGCGGAGGCCAGAAGCATGTCGCAGATCTCATCCTCCGGCAGCTCGTTGATATGTACCTCGAGGCCCTTGCGGTCGGTCAGGGAGACGGTGGATACATAAAAGTCCACGTCCGAAGTTTTTAGCTTGTGCTCGTCCACAATGCTGCGCACCCAGGCGCGAAGGGGCGACACGTCAAGGCCGCGGTTTCGGATCACGTCAATGACCTGGGGCAGCAGCTCCTGCCAGTCGTCGGATTCCAGCTTCCCCTCAAGCACATTTTTAAAGGTCTCCGCATCCATGCTGCTCAGGTCGATAACCTGAGACAAGCGGATGTTGCTCCAGCAGTCCACGGCGCGCTCCAGATCGCGCATGGCCATCAGCGCACCGTTGAGCGCACCGACCGAAGTGCCGGACACCGCGTTATATTTTACGCCGGCCTCATCCAGTGCCTGCCACACGCCGATCTCGTAAGCGCCCTTGGCCCCGCCGCCCTCGAGGGCAATGGCATAGGTCTTGTTCAAGTCGAATTGAAGCTGCATTTGCCGCACTTCCTTTGTCGTTTTGTTCGTGTTTATCATTATAATGATTATATGATGGCGTAACGCCATAAGGCGTTCCGCCGAGCAGCTTTGCTGCTCAGCGCGGCAGCGGTGCTGCTGCGTCATATATTCATTGCAATGAGCATCGCGCGAATGATTATTAGATCATTCGCTGCCAAACTTGTCGTGTGGCAGCGAAATCAATCGAATCTTCGATTGATTTCGCCATGCGATGATCATTATAGCATATTTCAAATGACAAGTAAATGGAAGCCGGTTTTCCTTGTACCGCAGCGTTTCCGGGCGCGTGTCCATAGCAATTTTGGATACGGAATGGATACTGAACATAACGTAACTTAACTTAACGTAACTAAACAAAACATAGCTTAGCATAGCAGAGCAGAACGCAATTTGGAACCGACCCGGTTTTTCCCCCTTTCTGAGCCCGCTTTTCAACAATTTGAGCGGACTTTTCAACAGCTTTTTCACAATAGCCCCAGCGCCCATGCTGCCGCAAGCGCGCATGCCGCGCCCAGCAGAAACGCCGCAAAGGGGCGCAGGCTCATGCGCTCCGTGCCGGGAAGGGCATCTTCGGTAAAGCTCTCGGCGGCGCGCGCTGCCTGACGCAGAAGCTCGTCGCGGCTGAGGCCGGGATCGCGCAGCTTTTCATCGCGCAGAATGAACACCGCCTCCGAGAACATGGGACCGGGCGTCGGCACCACCACCGCTCGCCGAAGTTTTCCCCGCAGGCGCGGCGGTACGGTCCGGCAGGGGATGCGGGCGACAAACAGCCGCCGGACACGTCCCCAAAAGGATCGGAGAGGACTCGGCGGACGCACACTCATGGCCGCTCCTCCACCCGTACGGTCACAACCGTCATGTCATCCAGCGCGCCGTAAAGCTCCTCCGCCTGCTTGAGTACCGCACGGGCAAGCCCCTTCATATCGTCAAAGCCCTGCAGGAGCAGGTTCCTGAGCCATTCATCCTCAGAGTCGGCGATGACTCCGTCGGTGGCAATGACGGCGGTACAGCCGGGCTTTAAGCGCATGCGTACCACGTCCGGAGCCGTACCCTCTCCGGCGGAGAGTCCGGCTGCCAGCGTCTCGCCCTTGACGCGGCGGATGTTCCGCCCTGCGAGAACATAGGAGGGAGCCGCACCGTATTTATAAAAACTGGTCTGCCCGGTGAAGAGGTCGACACACATGAGGTCTACCGTTGCAAAGCCCCAGCTCTCCGCATCCCGCAGGAGCAGCACGGAGTTTAACAGCTTCATGGCCACGGCGGGTTCCATCCCGGCACGCAGGAATTTTTCCAGGATACCGATAACCCGGCGGCTGTCCTCGGCGGCTTCATCTCCGCAGCCCATGCCGTCGGAGAGAATGACACACAGCACGCCCGCGTCGGTCTTGAAGTAGGTGCCCCGGTCGCCGCTGACCTTTTCTCCCTGTTTTTTCATAGCTGCGATGCCGACAGACACCGCCAGCGGCTCCGCCTCCAGAAGTTCGAGCCTTCCGCCCTCACCATCCGGGATCAGCGGCCGGCACAGCCGCACCCCTGCGATCTCCGACAGTTTTTCAAGATAGTCCTCCTCCCGCAGCAGCGGCGTGAGTCTGCCGCTTTCGATCACGATGCGAAGTCTCCCGCCCCCGTCGCGGTATACGGCGGCATCCGCGTCGATCTCGAGACTGCGCAGATAGCGCAAAAGCCTTCGCTCGGCCAGGGGATCGGCCCCGCTGACGCTGCCGAGCTCTGCGGCAAAGCGCTCCAAAAGCTGGGATACATCGGCAAACTGCCCCCAGGCCACGCTCCGGTTTTCTGTGAGCCGTGCGCGGAGCTGCCGCCGATAGCTCATACCGCGCAGCTCTCCGTTAACGGCGGCGACAAAGGCGGGTAGCCCAACGCACTTTTCCCGAAAGTAGCCAGGCAGATCCTCCACCGCAAGACTGCCGTGCTCGACCATGGCCCGGGTGGCGTCGTTGAGGGCAGAGAGGGTGTCCACATACTCTGCGTTCCAGCAGCGGTTTTTGAAGCGGCAGGAGATACAAACCTCGTCGGCCGCCCGGTCGAAAATGCGGGCGATGTTCTCATCATTGACGGGCTCGGCCACATTCTTGCGCACGGTCTCGAAAAGCTCGCCATAGGCTTCGCTGAGCCTGCGCAGACGAGACGCCTCAAAGCGCCTGAGACCCGACTCGCCGCAGCCGCGGTCCATGCACTGCAGCGCCACACCTACCCGGGTTAAGAGTGAGGCGGGCAGGATCATGAAGATGACTGAGGCGCAGAAGGTCTCAAACAGCGCGCTCACAGGCTGGACGTAATCCCAGGCACACACCGTCGCCAGGGCCTCGGCAAGCACGAAGCTCAGCACGTACACCACGCGCCCGTGCCGTCCGAAAACCCCGGACAGAAGCCCGGAAAAGGCGTAGGCCATGGTATAGAAGAGGGGACTGTCACAGCACAGATCCATCGCAAGACCAAGCACGGTCCCCACTGCCGACCCCGTGAGCATTCCGCCCTTCATGGCCGAGGTCATCACCAGCAGCAGTGCAAGAAAACGCCCCAGCGATACCACCCCGAAAAGTGTGATGCGCGACAAAGACATCAGCATACAGGAGGCCATCACCATCAGGGACACGGAGTGCTTGAGCTCAGCCGTCTCCGAGGTGCGGAGGGAACTGTCGAGGGCATCGCGGAAAAAATAAGTCCCGCCGAAAGCGAGCGTCAGCTCCAGAAACAGTTCCGCTATCACCGGTACGGCTCCGGCCTCAAAGGAAAAGCTGCCCAGAAAACCCGTCAGGCCCATGACAAGCGCCGCCGCCGAAGGCATAAAGTATTCGCTTTTATAGATCCCGGCCTCGTGGAAGACGAATGCCGTCGTATATACCAGCACCGAGGCTGCAATGTAGCGGATGCCCCATTCCAGCCCGCCGCTCAGGAGATATCCCAGAGCCGCACCCAGCAGCGCGAACACCCCGCTCAATCCCGCGCCCGAACAGGCTACCATCGCCATGCCGAAGGGCGCGCCGCCAGAAAGAATCCGCGCAAAGGCAAGAGCGCCGCCCATCAGCAGATACAGCCCACAGCGCGCGGCGATAAAAAAGCGCTTGTCCATGCTCCCCGCCGCAGCGCGCAGTCCGGCCGTATTCCCCTGATCCCCAAAATCCATATCCGTAACCCTCCTGAGTTTACATAAGATATGGCTATTATAGTTATGTAACGCGGCGAAGGCGGGCGTTTGGCGCTGTTGTTTTGTTGATCTTTCGAGAGAAAAATACAGGGGAAAGGGAAGACATTAAAAAAAGTTGTAATCGTGCGGGAAGCATGATAAAATTATATGTCTGTTTCCGAGAACAAACTCCCGGGAGGTGTACCTGTTGGAGGAAAAGGAATTGCTTGAACAGGACGAGGGCCTGGATTACGAGACCCTTGTTGAAAAGCAGGCCGATCAGCTGACGGAGCTGCTGGACCGCCATGACATGAAAGAACTGCAGCGCCGCATGGAGGAACTCAACGAATTTGACGTGGCGGAATTCCTCTCCGAGATCGACGACAACCGCATGCCCATGGTCTTCCGCCTTCTGTCGAAGGAGACCGCAGCGGACGTCTTTGCAAACTTTGAAGCGCCCGAGCAGGAGCGCATCATCAATTCCATCACCGATTCCGAGCTTGCCGGGATCATGGAGGAGCTCTATGTCGACGACGCGGTCGATATCGTCGAAGAGCTGCCCGCGAATGTGGTCAGGCGCGTTATGCGCGCTGCCACCCCGCAGACCCGCAATCTCATCAACCAATATCTGCGCTATCCCGAAAATTCTGCCGGCAGCATCATGACGGCCGAGTTTGTAGATCTCAAGAAATACATGAACGTCAAGGAATCCATCGCCCGCATCCGCCGCATCGGCGAGGACAGGGAGACCATCTACGTCTGCTTTGTCATAGCGGCCGACCGGCGGCTGGAGGGCATCGTGACGGTAAAGGACTTGCTTCTGGCCGACGATGACACTGTGATCGAGGACCTGATGGAGACCAATGTGGTCTTTGCCTCCACCACCGAGGACCAGGAGAGCGTGTCGGAAAAATTCTCGGACTACGACCTGATGGCCCTGCCGGTCGTGGACAACGAAGGCCGCCTTGTCGGCATCGTCACGGTCGACGACGTCATGGACGTCATGGAGCAGGAGGCCACCGAGGATATCGAAAAGCTGGCCGGTATGCTTCCGTCGGACAAACCATATTCCCGCACGGGCATTGTGGAGATCTGGAAAAACCGCATCCCCTGGCTCATGTTTCTGATGCTCTCGGCCACCTTTACCAGCATGATCCTGACCTCCTTTGAGGACATGCTCGCGGTGCAGGCGGGGCTTGTCGCCTTTATCCCCATGCTCATGGGCACCGGCGGCAACTCCGGCGCGCAGGCATCCACCGCCGTCATCCGTGCGCTGTCCCTCGGCGATATCGAGCCGCGCGACGTGCTGAGTGTCGTGTGGCGGGAGCTGCGGGTCGCGTTCCTGTGCGGTGTGGCGCTGGCAGCGGTCAACTTCGGGAAAATGCTGCTGCTCGACGGGATGCTGCTGCATAACGACGCGGTCACCGTCCCGGTGGCTGCCACGGTCAGCATGTCCATCGTATTCATCGTCCTCTTTGCCAAGAGCGTGGGCTCGATGCTGCCGATCCTGGCCGAGAAGCTGGGGGTCGACCCCGCGGTCATGGCAAACCCGCTGATTTCCACGGTGACGGACGCGGTGTCCCTGCTCATCTATATCTATGTGGCAAAGCTCATTTTGCACATTTAGGAGGGTTACGCCATGCACATCCCGAGCGGCGCGAGCCAGACAGTGGAGCTCCTGGACTTCGAGAGCGCCCTTGCCCTTTCCGGGCAGGGGAACAGCTATGACAGGAACCGCTGGCTCTATGTGCCCGACTTTTACACCGAATACCGATACATACTCGGAACCCGGGGCGAAAACCCGCTGATCTGCGTCGGCATCAATCCCTCCACCGCCGAGCCGGACAATCTCGACCCTACCCTCAAATCTGTCGAACGCATTGCCGCTTTCAACGGCTTTGACAGCTTCATGATGTTCAATGTCTATGCCCAGCGCGCCACCCGTCCGGACGATATGGACCGCGCGCTCAACGAGCGCCTGCACAGGGAGAACATGGCAGCTTTCCGCTATATTCTCTCCCGGACAGGTGAGGGCCGCAGACCGGCGGTCTGGGCAGCCTGGGGCACAATCATCGAAAAGCGCGGCTATCTGCCTGCCTGCGTACGGGATATGGTCGCCATCGGTGAAGAGTACGGCGCGCGCTGGGTCTGCGCGGGCAAATGCTCCAACAAAGGTCATCCCCACCATCCGCTCTATCTGCGCAGGGACGAGCCGGTGCGGGACTTTGATGTGGATGCATATCTCAATATGATCGGAGGCTGAAGCCATGGATATCCGCCGGGCAATACAGGAGTACAACCCCTTCAACGAGCAGGAAGCGGCCGATAAAGCTCTGATCCTGGGATTTCTCGCCGAAAACGACGACGCCTTTTACCGTACAAATCTGATTGCGCATATGACAGCCTCGGCCTGGGTGGTCAATCCTGCGCATAATCGTGTGCTGATGGTGTATCATAAGATCTATGACTCCTGGTCCTGGACAGGCGGCCACGCCGACGGGGACGAGGATCTGGCCCGTGTCGCCCTGCGCGAGGTGCGGGAGGAGACGGGTGTCAAATCGGCACGGCTTCTCAGTACGGAGATATTCTCGCTTGAATCCCTCACGGTGGACGGACACGAAAAGCACGGGGCCTATGTGCCGAGCCATCTGCATCTGAACGTCACCTATCTTCTGGAGGCGGACGATAGCGATCCCCTTACCTTGTGCGAGGAGGAAAACAGCGGTGTGCAATGGTTCGGGCTGGACGAGGCGCTCGAGGCCTGCTCGGAGCCGTGGTTTATCGAGCGGATCTACAGTAAGCTCAACGCAAAGCTGCGCGCGTGTTTTCCATGATTTCGCAAAGCGCACGCAGTATATTGACCGGAGGAGGTGACGGCGATGGGTCAATTGAGAAACTGGCTTTATGCGCTGGTGGTATTCATCGCAAATGTACATGACAGGCTGATGACATATAACTGTATGCTTTCCTCACCCTATAGCGACAAGGAAATGCATTTTGTCGTCGTGGCTGCATTCGGGGTGCTGTTCTTCCTGCTGGTTCTGCCGCTGTTCCTTTTTCTCACACGACACGGCAGAGCGGGGGTGATGGCATGGCTGTTCACATTCATGACGATCCTGTTCGTCACCTTTGCCATAGAAGAGGGGCAGCGGCTGACCAACACGGGGAACTTTCAGCTCCTCGATATCGTATACGGCATCATGGGTTTTCTCGCGGTTTCTGCTGCTCTCGGGCTGATATATCTGCTTTACCTGTTCATCCGATGGCTGTCTCGGAAGTAATGCCCTTCTCATCCTGAGAGGGGCAATTTTTATTGGACATTTCTGCCTGCCTGTGTCATAATACCCTCTGCGCAAATTTCAACTACAGGAGTACAACACATGAACCAAAAAGAACTCGGCGAGATCCGCCGGCGCTTCCGCCCGGATCACAACAACATCCAGCATATCTACGGCTGCTATGTGAACACCAGTAAGGAGATCATCGCAAGCTTTGACGAATCCCTCGGTCTGCTTACACAGACGGAGGCGGAGAAATATCTGGCGCTGCTCAAGAAGGGCCTGTCGGGCGCACTGGGCAAGAACCTCCTGGACATCAGCTTTGCCACCAGGCAGGTCATGGACGGGGAGGAATACCAGCTTCTCTCCCGGCTTCGCAAGACGGAACTGCAGGACGAGACCCTGCGCGAGGCTTTCTGCCGCTGTATCGTGGACAAGCTCGACATGGAGGACCGCAACTACCTTATCCTCATGGCCTATGATGTCTATGACGTACCGCATTACGGCAAAGACGGACAGCGCGACGAGGACAGCGGGGGAGACCTGTACAAGTATTTTGTCTGCTGTGTCTGCCCGGTGAAGGAGGGCAAGGCGGAATTGGGCTATGCCCCGGAGGAAAAGCGCTTTCACACCGAGGCCATCGGCCAGGCTGTCAGCGCGCCGGAGCTGGGCTTTCTCTTCCCGGCTTTTGACGACCGCGCTGCGAATATCTATAATGCACTCTTCTACACCAAAGACAGCGGCAAGGATCACCAGGACTTTGTCGACGCCGTCTTCCACACGGAGGCGCCCATACCTGCCGGCCGGCAGAAGGAGCTTTTCAGTGAGATTTTGAGCGAGAGCCTTGAAAAGGACTGCAGCTTTGACGTGGTGCAGGCCGTGCATGAACAGCTTTCCGAGCGCATGGTCCTGCACAAGGAGAGCAAGGATCCCGAGCCCCTCACTCTCACCGAGCGGGAGATGGGCGATATCCTGGAAAACAGCGGTGTCAGCCCCGAGCATGCCGAAGCTTTCTGCACCAAATGCACCGAACAGCTGGGGGAGGGGACGCCTCTTCGCCCGGCGAACATCTCCAGCGCAAGCCGCATGGATATCCAGACCCCCGAGGTCAAGATCAGCGTCGATCCAAAAAACAGCCACCTCATCCAGACGCGCGTGATTGAGGGGCACAAGTACATTCTCATCTCCGCCGACGCGGGCGTGGAACTCAACGGCCTTGCCGTGGAGATTCGCGGCGAATAAACATACACAATGCCGGGATCGTAAAGAGGATCCCGGCATTGTTCGGTAATTTTTACAAACTCAAAGCGGCGTACCGCGTGAATTTCTATACCGCGCAAAACAAAAAAACTTGTTGCAGGCGGCGGATTGCTGTATAATAGCCGCATCAAAAATGCAATAAGAGAAGGAGATTGTACTATGGAACAAGCGAGACGTCCCGAAACCATGGCGCGCATCACGACCCCTGAGCTTGCTCAGTCCTTCATCGACGAGCAGATCGCAGCCCTCAAGGCGCAGATCGGCGGCAAGAAGGTGCTGCTGGCCCTGTCCGGCGGTGTGGATTCCTCCGTTGTTGCGGCTCTGCTCATCAAGGCTGTCGGCAAGCAGCTGGTATGCGTCCATGTCAACCACGGCCTTCTGCGCAAGGGTGAGCCCGAGCAGGTCATTGAGGTTTTCCGCAACCAGATGGATGCCAACCTCATCTATGTCGACGCGGTCGACCGTTTCCTCGATCAGCTCGCCGGCGTTGCCGATCCCGAGACCAAGCGCAAAATCATCGGCAAGGTCTTTATCGACGTCTTCGCCGAGGAGGCAGCCAAGCTTGACGGCATCAGCTTCCTTGCCCAGGGTACCATTTATCCCGACATTCTCGAGTCCGGCCCCGTCAAGTCCCACCACAACGTGGGCGGTCTGCCCCCCGAGCTCAACTTTGAACTGGTCGAGCCGGTCAAGTTCCTGTACAAGGACGAGGTCCGTGTGGTCGGCAAGGCCCTCGGCCTGCCCGACGGCATGGTCTATCGTCAACCCTTCCCCGGCCCCGGTCTGGGCGTGCGCTGTGTCGGCGCCATCACCCGCGACCGCCTCGAGGCCGTGCGCGAGTCCGACGCCATCCTGCGCGAAGAGTTTAAGAAGAACGGTCTGGAGGGCAAGGTGTGGCAGTACTTCACCATCGTGCCCGACTTTAAGTCCACCGGCATTACCGACGGCCTGCGTACCTATGACTGGCCGGTCGTGATCCGTGCCGTCAACACCGTCGACGCCGTCACCGCTGAGGTTGCGGAGCTCGACTTCAAGCTCATGGCCCACATCGTCGACCGCATCACCCACGAGGTCAAGGGTGTCAACCGTGTCCTCTGGGACCTTACCCCCAAGCCCACCGGCACCATTGAGTGGGAATAAGGAAAAAGTGATTCTTCGAGGCCGGAAAGCCTTGAAAACACTGGACTTTTGAGCTCCCACTACTCCAAATGACAGCAAATTGACAGCACAAGAATCCGAGATTTGCTGAGCGCAAATCCAAGGGTTTGCGAGTGTGCTGTCACCCATCATTCATAAACCAAAGAGGTCAACCTGACTTTTGCAAGCCGGGTTGACCTCTTTCTTTTTTGCCTTCAGACAGGCTCTTATTCTTTCTTCAACTCTTCAATCAGTGCATCAGACAGAGTTTGAGAAGGAATCTTGGCCCACCGTCCGGATTGATCCAACTCCGGGTACTTGTAGCGCCAGCGGTCGTATTCCTCTTTGCTGATCTCCCCGTGCTCAAGTTTAGCCGATTGCTCTTGCCAGGATCTGAACATATCGAGCAGTTGGAGATAGGACATGCCTTTTGTCCTATCGAGTTGAAGGCACACTTCACCGTCGATCTCTCCGATCTTGAGTCCGTAGATATCCTCCAGCGCAAAGAGCGTGTGCATCAGTCCAACATAGCTGTCAATCTCCGGTACATCCAGCGCTTTAGGCGATACATCCAGTACTCTGGCCAGTTCCGCGGTCAAATCGGCCTTAGGGGTTCTCGCGCCGGTTTCATACTGTGCCATACGCACGTCAGCAGTTTTTTCCGAGAAACCAACCATCTGCCCCAGATACTTTTGCGTCATCCCCCTAAGTGTGCGGATGTAATGAATTCTTTCACCGATAGCCATAGCAAAAAACTCCTGTCTGCTTATGTTAGCAAAAGTATTTTAGCAAATATGTTTAGTTCTGTCAAGAGAAAACTAAATATAATTGTTTAGTTTTTCTTCTTGACTTAACGGAAATTGTTTAGTATAATAGCTATGAGCTAAACTAATATGCTTAGTAAAACTGAATGACCGTCCGATCAGAGATACACCGCCACGATCTTTAATTAGGAAAGGAGCGCCCCGGAGGGGGACGACACAGCGCCGCGCAGGGTTGCCTGTCAGGAAACTGGAATTGGGTAAAACGGCAAACCGATTTTCGTTCTTTCAAGTAACTGCTCTCACTTTTGATGACAGGGAAAGGAGGTGGTTCTTATAGCAGAACAGATTTTTATGAGGGTCGATGAGGTTGCAGCCGAGCTTGGTGTATCCAACTCTTATGCTTATAGGCTGATCCGGGAGCTGAACCAGGAGCTCAAGGCTGCCGGCTGCATCGTCATCAACGGCCGCATTGATCGAAAATTTTTTCATGAACACTTATATGCCACTCAGCAGAGGAAGGAGGACTGAACTATGGCAGCATTCAAAGACAAGAAAAACGGCACATGGTATGTACAGTTCCGCTACACCGACTGGACCGGCGAGCGGCAGCAAAAACTCAAGCGAGGATTCACCACCAAGCGTGAGGCTCAGGAGTGGGAACGTGAATTCCTTCGCACCAAACGATCAGATCCGGATATGAGCTTTGAGAGCTTTGTGAAGCTCTATGAGCAGGATATCAAGCCAAAGATACGGCTGAACACCTGGCTTACCAAAGAATCCGTAATCGAAAGCAAGATCCTGCCCTATTTCAAGAAGCGTAAATTATCGGAGATCACGCCGCGAGATGTGCTGACCTGGCAGAATCAAATGTTGAAGCAGAAAGACAAAGCAGGGCAGTCTTATTCCCCCACCTATTTGAAGAACATCAACAATCAGCTCAGCGCCATCTTCAATCATGCGGTACGCTTCTATGGTCTGCATGAAAATCCCGTCCGGAAGGCCGGAATCATGGGTGAGAAAGAAAGCAACGAAATGCTGTTCTGGACGAAAGAGGAATTTCTGTTGTTCATCGATGCGATGATGGACAAACCCATGCTCTACTACGCCTTCGAAATCTTGTATTGGTGTGGTATCCGTGAGGGTGAGCTGCTGGCATTGACATCTGCGGATTTCAATTTCAAAGAAAAGACGCTGCGGATCAATAAATCGTATCAGCGGATCAAAGGCGAGGATGTGATCACACCACCAAAAACGAAGAAAAGCATCCGCACGATCACGATCCCTGATTTCCTGTGCGATGAGATCCAGGACTATTTCAAGCAGTTTTACAGTCTTCCGGAAGACGCGCGGGTCTTTCCTCTGTCAAAGAATCAGCTGACAAGAGGCATGGAATACGGCTGCAAGCAAAGCGGTGTGAAGAAAATTCGAATCCACGATCTCCGCCACAGCCATGTTTCTCTGCTGATCAATATGGGATATTCTGCTGTAGCAATCGGAAATCGTGTGGGACATGAGAGCGTGGACATTACATTCCGGTACGCCCATATGTTCCCAACCGTGCAAAAAGAAATGGCGGATAAACTTGAAATGGAGAGGGGCGTATGAAAATGTCAGCAAAAAACAGAGATGAACACAACCGTTTTAGAAATATTACCGTAGGTTTCCGAGTATCGCCCGAGGAAAACGAGCAGATCAATATCGCCGTGGCGCTCTCCGGCCTGCCGAAACAGGAATACTGCTATCGCCGATGCCTAAACCGGGATATCGTCGTACAGGGCAATCCGAAAGTGTACAAGGCGCTACGGACGCAGCTTGCCGCTGTTCTCGATGAGCTGAAACGCATCGAGACTGCCGGGGAGATCCGGGACGAGCTGTTGAACAACATCGAGTTGATCACACGGACACTGTATGGCATGAAGGATGAGCGACGATGACGAGAGAAAACGAAACGACTGTCCTCAACACATCTGTTGGCGCAGATGAAGGACAGCCGATCTCAATATTCCAACGATGACACTTTATCATTTTTTTGGGAAGAACTCAATAGATAATCATGAAAAACATTTTTTAAGTTTGCAGAATGTGAGATTTCCTGTAGGGGATCTCACATTCTATTTTGAAAAAAGATGTTGCCGCACAGTCGGCAGAAAGGAGACAATCATCATGAAAAACACAAACAATACAGTCGTTATAGGGGTTGATCACGGTTATGAAAACATAAAGACGGCCCACGCAATTTTCAAATCGGGCGT
>JBGUQD010000035.1:0-6221 GCA_045130755.1 Candidatus Limivicinus sp.
AGGCGCAAGTACGGTCTGGCACGCGCGAGGAGACTGTTACTTGCTACCCGTAAACGGGTCAATATCCTCCATTGTCAGCTGGTTGGACATTTCGTCCTCTTTTAACTGATTCTGGATATACGCCGCTATCTTCTTTGTGTCTTTCCCTACTGTGTCCACATAGTAGCCTTTGCACCAGAACTCGCGGTTTCTATATGCATACCGCGCGTTCCCCCATTTCTCAAAGATCATGAGGCTACTCTTCCCTTTCAGATACCCCATAAAACTCGAGACTGCCATCTTTGGCGGTATTTCCAGCAGCATATGCACATGATCCGGGCATACTTCTGCTTCGAGTATCGTTACGCCTTTCCATTCGCACAGTTGTCTCAGTATCGCACCTATTTCCAGTCTCCTATTTCCGTAGAACGCTTTTCTCCTATACTTCGGGGCAAATACAACATGGTACTTACAATTCCACTTCGTATGTGATAAACTATGTGCGTCATTCAAATTGCTTTCCGCCATTTGTTTGACCTCCTTTTGATGTTCTTGATGCAGTTGCCAGACCGCATCCTTATTCTACATCAAAAGGAGTTTTTTTGTCCTGTCCCATAACTATAAGCGTTTCCGAACCACCCGCGCCTAGCGCGGGGTTTTCCTCATACAAAAAACACCGGGGATTGCTCCCCGGTGTGTAAAAATCAAACTTAATCGAGATTCAGGCCGTCGTCGCAGATCAGGCCGTAGCCGCCCTGCTGGCGCTTGTAGACGACGGAGAAGGCCTCGTCGGCGTCCATGTTCTTGAACACGAAGAACTCGTGGCCCAGCAGATTCATCTGCAGAATGGCCTCCTCCGGAGACATGGGCTTGATGGAGAAGCGCTTGGAGCGCACGATCTTGAAATCATCCGCCTCTTCCTCGGCGGGCTCATAGACAGGCAAGACTTCTTTCTCCAGCGCACCCTCCCGGAGCTTCTTCTCGAGGCGGGTCTTATTTCTGCGGATCTGGCGTTCGATAGCGGCGACGCCGGAGTCCACGGATGCATACATGTCGTTCGTCAGTTCGCTTGCACGGTAGAACATACCGTTGTTGTGGATGGTGATCTCAGCCTTGTGTCTGCCGCGCTCGATGCTGAAAGTGACATAGGCCTCGCCCTCGTTCCTGAAGAGGCGGTCCAGCTTGCCGATCTTTTTCATCGAATAGGCACGCAGCTCTTCGGAGGAATCCATCTTCTTCTCGGTAAAAGTGAACTTCATTGGTGACAACTCCTTTCCTTTAAGCCAACAATCAGGGTGTCCCCTCTTGTCGTTTTGATTATAACACAAAAACGAAGAAAAAAGAAGAACGAATTGCCGCCCGGACAACAATCGGTATTATGCCGATTTTTGGATGCCGGATTTGTACAGGTTTCCAAAAATTTATGTGAAAAGGACGCCTCACACGGAGGCGTCCCAATTCCTGTTTCAGAAAATCACTTCGCACTCTGGAAGAACAAAGCAGAGCATATTGATGTCCTGCAGGCTGAGGGGGTTGCCGGTAAGCCGCAGATGACGCAGTGTGCTCAGCGTCATAAGCGCCTGAAGGGAGCTGATCTGATTGTTGGACAGATCCAGGGTATCCACAGCAGAAAGCATGGACAGGGGGGTGATGTCAGAAATGAGATTGTTGCTCAGGTTTAGGTTCGTAATCTTACTTCGGCAGTCCGAGAATACAAGCGGATAAATATTCTGGATCAGATTAGCGCTCAGATCCAGAGTCCTCAGTTCCGGCAGCCTCTGAACGCCGCTGATGTCCATAATTCCCTGCCCGTTGATGCGCAACTCGGTCGTGTCACTGGGAACTGAACGACCTGCGAAGTCTATGTTCACGCTCAGGGATGAATGTGTAACCATGCACACGGGCAGATAGCTCTTGAGCGTATCCACTGCAAAGCCGGTAAGACCGGGGTTATCGGTGATATTGAGGGTGGCGAGCGTCTGCAGTCCCTGTAGATAGGGCAGATCCGCATCTTGCAGCCCGGTCTGCGACAGCCCGAGACTGGAGATGCTGCGCAGTTTGCGAAGGCCGGAGAAGTCGCGGATGGGGTTGCCGTCGAGATACAGCGTCGTAAGGCCTGTCATCATACTCAGGGCCGAGGTAGAGTTCACGGCATTTCCGGAGGCGTTGAGAAAACTCAGGCTTGTAATGCCCATAAGCGGACACAGATCGCTGACATTGTTGTTGGAGATGTCCAGCCACTGCAAGTAGGGCATGTTCATCAGCGGGCTCAGATCACTGATGGAATTGCCGCTTAAATTCAGGCGTGTGATGTACTGGCAGTTGGAAAGCGCCGAGATATCCCAAATGCCCATGTCACTCAGATCGAGATCCTGTACATCGGAGGCAAAGGTCACTCCGCCGAAGCTGATGTCCTGCTGTTCATGCTGGGCCTGCTCACTGTGGATTGCGCAGTTTGGCAGCGCTTTTGAAAGCTCCGAAAGCTGGGTCTCGGTGATCTGAATGCCCTTGATGCTCAGACTCTTGAGGTTCGGCATGGAATAAAGGGGGCTCAAGTCCCGGATGGGATTGTTGTCCACATACAATGTTCGAAGCCCGGGCAGTGCCGTGAGCGGTGACAGATCCATGATCTCGTTGCCGCTTAGATTCAGCGTGACAAGGCCGCCGAGCATGGCGAGCCTCGAAATATCCCGCAGCGTGTTGTCTGCCATCGAGAGGCTGTCGATAGCGTAGAGCTGTGTGACCTCGTACAGAGCCGCGTCGCCAAGCTGCATATTGTCCAGCACCAGACGCGTGGTGTTGACCGGATATTCCTTTCCCGCGATAGTCACTGTTTCAACAGCACCCTGATTGCGGCGCATAGTCTCCACTTCCGAAATGCGGGAGGCAACCGTAGGCTTATTTGTATCCATCATGCGCAGGATCTCAAGGGTTTTGGGGTAATTGCCCTGCGTCTGGTAACAGTCGGCCATGAGCATGAGACACTCGTCCGTCTTCTCTACGGCAGCCGCCTTGCGCAGGGCGGCCAGCGCCCCGTCATAGTCCTTATTGTAAAAAAGCTGCTGCGCCTGGTTCATATAATCGTTATAGCTGCGGTTGTCGGACACGCTCATAAAGACCACCGCCATGGCGATCACGAACACCGCCGCGAGGATTGTGCAGACAAGCACAGCCCGTTTTCTGTTCGGCCGTCTTCTCACTGCCGTCTCGCCCCGGGCATAGCGCCCGGCGTTTCGATTATTCATCTCCGCTCTCGTCGGCTTTGTTCTCACTGTCTTCCGGCTCAATGGGGTCGGGATCAAGCGTCAGCACCGGGGTATATGGCGAATCCGAGAGGATTGGGTTTGCCTCCGGCTCAGCCATAGCCGCCGCTGCCTGAATAACCGGCGTTTCCGCAGTCTGGGCAGGGGCAGCGGAGGCAGCGGGCTGCACAGGCACAGGCTCTGCCACGGGTTCAGTCGCTTCCTTACGGTACTTCTTCTGCTTCGGGGGGCGCTTTTTCAGGCCAATACCGATGCAGAACAGCGCCGCCATGATGCACAGCACACTCATCTCCTGCATGCCGGCGGCAAAGGTGACGCTCTCGGGTGTTTTGATGAGAGCCGGGATATCCTCCACAGCCACATGGTAGATAAAGGGCAGGCCGAACAGCACCGGCAGCAGCCACTTGGTGTGGATCCAGCCGATTACCGTCGCCGTGTAGATTACGGCTACCACAACATAGAGGATGACGCACAGCACCGTGTGCATCCAGCTTTCAAAGCTCAGAGACTTGAAGACGAAGAAAACAACGCCCAGCAGCACCGGGATAAAGGACAGGAAGAAGCCCTTTTTCCCTAGCAGCACGATGCACAGGATCAGCAGCAGGCAGCACAGCACCGGCAGCAGAACCAGCATGATCGCGTCCACCCGGTTGCTCCACATGCCGATGCAGCCGATGACGCGAAAAATGATCGCCATCGCCAGCAGGATCACAGCGCTCTCGGCAAAGAAGCCGGTTTTATCCAGATAGAATCTTGTTCTTCCGCTTTCATTCATATATATTCCACCTTTCACAGCACAGGGATTCAAAGCAAATTTTTATACAGTGTATAATTCTAACACAATTCTCCCATTTTCGCAAGTATGGCATCGCTCTTGCAATCAGGATCGGGTTTGGCTATAATGAGCCCATGAATGAAAAAGGAGCCATGAATTATGACTGAAAATGTAAGCAGGTTTTTTGAACAGTACGACCATGATCCCGCTCTGCGCGCTCGTGTGGAGGAAGCCGTCGCCTGCTATCCCGGCAGTCTCGAGATCCGCGAGTCGCTGGTGGAAGCGGTGTTGCTGCCCATCGCGGCGGAGTTGAATCTTCCCTTTACAGTGAGCGAGCTGCGCGCCTATGAGACGCGAAAAAAGCTCTCCCGCATCAAACCCGACGTTCAGATCGAAGAGGGCGAAGAGGACGAGGACGCAGACTTTGAGGGCTACTGGCTTTTGGACCGCGGCTGGGAACACGATGAATCGGTGTTCAGGAAGTGAATAGAGAGCGCGGGCCATCGGGCCCGCGTCTTTTCTTTATTGGCCCCAGAATCCGAAACGATAGTTTTGGATATACACATCGTTTGCCGAGACGTGTTTTACAAGCCGGTAGGCCGTGATGAACATGAGGATGACAAAGCCGAAGAACACAAGGTTCATCGAGCCGCTTTCACTGCTGGCGGCAAAATCATAAAAGCCGTGCAGCAGGGCCGGGATCAGCAGCGCACGCGTGCGCATGCGTTTGGCTCCGGCGAAGTCCCCCGCGCCCTCGCGCCGCTTGGCCATACCATACCACGTGCCCATGAATACGCCGAAGCACGCGTGACCGGGTACCGCCGTCACCGCCCGGATCGCGGCAGTCGACAAGCCGAACATGGCAACATAGCCGATATTCTCCCAGAGCGCAAAACCCAGGGACACGAAGACACCGTACACCACGCCGTCAAACTGGCAGTTGAACTCCGGGTTTCGCCAGGTGCGTCGCTTTAAGAGAACGTACTTTGCCCCTTCCTCAGCAAAGGCGACCACGCCGAAATACAGGAGTATATTATAAAGCGTGCTCTCGTTTTCAAAAGCATTGTCCAGGATCGTCATGCCGACGCGCTCCAGGAGCGAAGCGATAGCAGTGGACGCAATGCCAAACAGCACCAGCGATACAAGCAGACCGCGGCTTTCCTTTTCCAGTCTGTCAGCCCGCTCCACTTTTATCAGCAAAATGATTGCCGGGATCACCGCCGCAGCAATCAGGATGGGATCGACTGTATAAACCATTTCTTTCTTCTCCTTATTTCCCTGTTATATGATAGCTTCAGCATAGCATTTTATGCGCCGCAAATCAAGAAAAACCCTCCGACAGTGCTTGCGCGTCTCTCTCTGCTGTGATAGTATAAATGTATCTTTATTCGTAAAATTACAATAGGAGGAAACAGATATGGCAAACACTGTCGGCCCGCTCATCAAAGAGGCACGCAGCAAGGCAAAGCTCAGTCAGGAAGCCCTGGCAAGTCAGATTGACGGTTTGAGCTCATCCGACCTCGGCAAGGCCGAGCGCGGAGAGAAGGAGCTCAGCCAGAGTGTACTGCGTCAGATCGCAAAGATCACCGGCGTGACACAGAGCTCTCTCATCAATGCCGCCAAGGAGAGTACCTACGGCACCACGGCAAAGAAAACAGCCACCGCCGCGGCTGCGAAGAAAACAGCCACCGCAATGACAGCTAAGAAGACCAGCACAACGACCAAAACCACTACGGCAGCTAAGAAGACAGCCACCGCCAAGAAGACGAGCAGCGCGAGTAAGGACGCCATCGAGCTCACCGCAGCAGAGAAGAAACTCATTGAGCTCTACAGGGCTGCCGACAGTGAAACGAAGAAGAAAGCCGTCGCCGTGCTCAAGGGCGAATCGAGCGAAATGAGTGACATTCTCACTTCCCTGCTGGGCGGCGCAATGGACATGTTCGGGAAAAAGTAAACGTATGATGACCGGGGAAGGCATTGCATAGTCTCCCCGGTCATATTGTTTGGTATAAAGGTAACCGCCGCTTAGAAAAGCATTCTCATTTATGGGAAAATAAGTACTCTCTCGCTCGGACACTTGTAATCTGCGGCAGCGTTCCCTCTCTGTCGGCAGCTCTCAATCGTTCAAGAGATCCATATTTTTCCGACCATCTTTCCAGTATCCATCTCAAATCTTCCGTCTGCAGCTTTTTCCCATTGATTGT
>JBGUQD010000036.1:0-20203 GCA_045130755.1 Candidatus Limivicinus sp.
ACCCTGGCGGATTTCCTCCGCTTCTGCAAGGATGAGTACCACGCCGATCACAACATGCTGGTCCTCTGGGATCACGGCGGCGGCCCCTTCGGTTACGGCCAGGACTCCATCTTTGGCCAGATGCTCTCCCTCAGCGATATCCGCGAGGCGCTTTCGAGCGTGTACCGCCCCAACATCGCAAAGCCTGCCTTCGACATCATCGGCTTTGACGCCTGCCTTATGAGCTGTCTCGAGGTGACAAACGCCCTTGACGGCTTTGCAAGCTACTACTGCCTGAGCGAGGAGAGCATCCCCGGCGACGGCTGGGACTACGGCCCCTGGCTGCAGGCCCTGACGGACGATCCCACCATGAGCCCGGCCCAGGTCGGCCGGAAGATCGCCGATTCTTATACCGACTTCTATGTGACCCAAAACATCAACCTCCCGCAGTATGAAAACAATACCACCTTTGCCGTGCTCGACGCGCGGAAGGCAGCAGAGCTCTATGACGCCTACGCGGAACTCTGCGAGGCCCAGCTTGTCGACGCAGTGGAGGACATGGGCGTGCTCGCGGAAATCAGCCGCTGCGGTGCCCGCGCCACGCGCTACGGCGATGACGCCGCAAACGTCTTCAACACCGCTGACCTCGGAAACTATGCCGACTACATGATCGACAGCTATCCGGAGCAGTGCGCGAAAATCAAGGATCTTGTCGGGGAAACGGTACTCTATCACCGCGAGTGCGGCGCCCTTGACGATTCCACCGGCATTGCCGTTTACATCCCCACCGAGGTCAACGAGATCAACGGTCTGCTCTCCTATCTCGAGTATGTCTATGATATCAGCGACAGAGACAGCATCAAAACCCTGTATTTCTACAAGCAGGCCGGCTGCCTCAACGACGAGATGAAGGAGTATGTTGCCACGCTCACCGACAAAGAGCCCGAGGTGCTGGACATTACGCCCTTCACTGAATTCAGCAAGGCCGAGCCCGCCATTGACGGCGAAGGCTTTGTCATCCCCGTGGAGGCAGAACTTCAGAACCTGATGAGCGAATACCAGCTTGAGGTCGGCCAGTACGACGACGAGAATAACACCATCACCTACTACGGCCGCGAAGCGGTGCTGAACCTTAACGGCGAAGGCGGTCTGGAAAGCGACTTCGACGGGACCTGGATCTGCCTCAACGGCCAGCCGCTGTATGTGGAGATCGTATCCTCCACCCCGTCGGCCACCGAATACAAGGCACATGTCAACTACGACGGCGACGAGGCCTACCTCATGATCTCCTGCGACCGGGATACCGGCGCCTGCACCATCAACAGCCTGCGTAAGGTGGAGCAGGGCAACCTTGTCAACTCCCTGGCGAGCACTCGCTCCAGACTGCAGCCGGAAGCCGGAAAGGCCATTGTTCCCATCTATGAGCAGACGGATTACCGCACCGGCGAGACCAGCTACGTCGAGGGCAAGAAAATAACCTTCACCGCCGGCACCAGCGTTACCCGAGAACTGCTGCCGCAGGGCTACTATCTCGCTACGGCGGTGATCTCCGACTCCCGCGGCGACAACTACTATTCCACGGTCGTGGGCGCGACGGTGTCCGGCAAGTCGATCGGCGGCTGGACTCTGGACGAGAATTTCATCGGCCGCGACTACTGATCTTTCCCGGCCGCGCAGCCGGAGCTGTCAGAAAAAGACTGAAGTATAAAACAACAGAGCAGAACGGGTCAGCGTTTGCTGGCCCGTTCTGCTTGTTCCTCCCGCCTGCGAATCTCGTCAGCGCGGGCAATCACTTTTTCTTTCCAGTTGTCATCCTGCGCATCGAGCTGAAAGACGTTGAAGCCCAACTGCCGGCCCGAGGTGACGATGACCGACTCGTCATCCACATGCAGGGAGATGCGGTAATGGCTCGGCACCTTCTGCGGAAGCCTCTCTTTCCGGTCGCGCTGCACTTCGCGCAGATGGCGCTCGCCGTTTACAATGCCGTCAAACTTCACGCCGTAGCAGAGAAACAGACGCCGGATGTAGCTTTCCGAGCGGAAAGAGGAGGTGTAGACCCACACCTCGTAGCCCATGCCCTGCAGGGCGTGTATCAGTGCCGGTGTGCCGAGCCGGAGCCGCTCCCTGAAAAAGTTTCGAAGCGGAAAGGGAAGAGGAGGTTCGGTCTTGTGCGTCTTTGGTGAGACGAACAGAACCTCGTCCAAATCAAAGGATACGCGCATTTCAGCCCTCTTTTCGATTAAGGCCGTCGACAATGTTCATCACGGTCTGTACCCAGGTGTCATCCCCGGCCTCAACGCGGTACACCTCATAGGGCGTCACGTTCTTACCTGTGCGAAGGATCATGTCTCTGCCGATGTGCAGCGTCTCACCGTACTGATTGTACAGCAGCTTTGACATGCGCGTGTTTGCCGCTTCGTATACTTTGCCCTTGCGCGCCATGCCGGTGATGATGCCGTCAAAGCGCACGGAGTAATGCCGAAAATAGGCGCGGATGTATTCGTAGGAATAGTAACTGGAGCTGTAGGCCCACACGTCGTAGTCGAGCTTGCTCAGATAATGCAGCAGGGCCGGGATGCCGCGGCGGATACGCATTTTGTACCAGCGGTTGAAGGGAAAGGACAGGGGAGGCTCGGCTTCTTCACTGTCGCTGCAGAAGACCAGCTCGTCCAGGTCCAGCGTCACACGCTTGTCGTGCCGGGAGCGGGCGACCATGCGCTCCACGTCCGTCTCGTGTGTCAGATTCACGATCGAAATGGGGAGTGGGCTGTAGTTCATCTTTACCGCAGCACCCCATCGATGGTGGCCGTTGAGAATCATGTACCCCTCCGGGAGCACTTTTTCCACCGTAATGGAATCGCGCCGGATCGCCTTGCTTGTCGTGAAGCGGCCTTCCCGGATCATCTGCTCATAATTTGAGATGATCTCAAAGCTTGGGCCGATAGAGGGAAGGCAAAACTCGTCGTCCGGGTTCGGGTGCAGGTCTTTCCAGTGTGCCTTCCGGACGAACATCCGTTCCGCCAGTGACGCCTTCACTGGCACCAGACGGCCCCGGTTCTTTTCAATTTCATCGGCGATAAACTGCTCAAACTGCGTTTTGCCCGCCATGGGTATTTCCTCCTGCGCATGTTTTTATTATGTTTATTATAAATCATCTGAACCGGAATGCAAGCGAGAAAAACGCCCGGATCTCATAAGAAATCCGGGCGCTTGTGTGGTGTGGAATCAGCCAAGCTGTGCCAGGCAGTCAGCGAGCATAGCGCGGTAGGTGTCGGGATCGGCGCCCTCAAAGGGAGCGGCCAGCAGCTTACCTTCGCTGTCCACAAAGAAGGTGGTGGGGTAGGCCATGAGGGAGAGATCCTTCTCAAGCTCATCAGTGAAGCGCAGGTTCAGGTAGGCGGCGCCTGCGTCGTTCAGGATGGACCTGGCCTCGGCGGCGACATCGTCATCCATCGCGTCGATGCACAGGCCGACGAGCTGGCAGCCCTGGGCCTCGAGCTCCTTGGCCATCTCGCCGAGCTCAGGCAGCTCACCCTTGCAGGGGCCGCACCAGGTCGCCCAGCAGTTGACCATGGTGACCTTGGCCTTGGCGAACAGTTCCGCACTGTCGACGGCGTTGCCGTCGAGATCGGTGGTGTTGAGGGTCAGAACGTCGCCGACCTTCTTGGTGTTGGGCCACTCGGGAGCGCTGAGCTTCAGGCCGGAGAGGAAAGCGGAGGGATCTTTGAAGAGCTTGAGATACTCATCGAAGAACTCTTCGCCCATGGCATCCTTGATCTCATCGGCGGCTTTATCAATGCCGTCAAACTGGGTGAGAAACATGTGGTTTTCACCGTCGGAGCCGATCTCCTTGAAGAGGCAGAAATCGGTATCCTCAAAGCCATAGGCGGCGTTGAGCATCTCGCGCAGCTCCTTCTCGCCGCGGTTGCCGTTGATGACGTAGAAATCATAAAGCGGGGCATCTTCATAGCCGCTCAGCCAGGAGGGGTGATCGGGGTCGCTGGGGATATCCTTTCCGCTGCTGACAGCTTCGACAGCCTGCTGGTAGAAAGCCTTGTAAGCGTCGTTGTCAGCCTTGGAAACTGCGAAGTAGTTCACGGGGATGTTCAGCAGGCCTTCGTCGATAAAGCTGGCATCCAGCTTGATCTGGCCCTTGAGATTGCGGAGAGCCTCGGGAGCCTCGAAATGCAGGCCGAGCATCGGCGCGTCGATGACATGGGATTCGGGAGCGGCCTTCTCGCCGCTGTTCGCTGCGGCGACAGCCTGGACGGGCGTACCCTCCGGATGGACGGTGAGGACCATCGTGTCGGGGGCCTCGGGAGCGGGGTACTCGGTGGTGTCCTTGGCGTAGCCGGCGGGGACCTTCAGCAGGTGGACGGTGTAGCTGCCGGCAGGTTCGTCGAAAGCGGCGATGCCGTCGGCACCGGTCTTGTTCACCAGGCACTGTTCGTCGGAGCAGAACTGTACCATTACGCCCTCAACGGGAGAACCGGCCTCGTCGACGACCTGGATACGGTAGCCGCCGTCAGCAAATGCGCAGGTGCCGAGTGCCGTCAGCATCATGCAGAGGATGAGGATCATTGCCAGTGTTTTCTTCATTTTCATAACTCCTTTTCATTTTTAATGTGGCTTGAATATATCACAGCATTGATCACACAATTGTCACACACTCTGTCAGGACGGGATGAACACGGAATCCTCACCCGTCTGGTCGTTGTGCCAGTGGAGCTTTCCGTCGATAATGTAAAAGATGCCGCTGCCGTCGAAAGCCTCATCGGTGATGGTGTAATTGTAATTGTCCGTATAGGTCTCTACCCAGGAGTGGCAGTCGTTATAGCTCATGGTGTCGTAACCGGAGACATTGGCCGTCATCTGCCAATGATAACTCTGCCATGCAGAGCCTCCCCAGCGGATGTCCACGTTCATGCTGCCCTCGGCGCGATAGGTCATGGTGATCTGACCGCGGCCTGCGATTTCCTCAGCCCAGCGGCCCTCAAAGCCCTGCCGCTGTGCAGGGGCAGGGGTCACGCCCGGGACGGATTTGACCGTGAGGAGCGCGGATGCGGTGTTAACAGCGCCGTAGGCATTGCTGAAACGGCAGTAGACACGGCAGCCGTTAAGCGCCGCGGGGATGTTCTCCAGCGTCAGGTCCTTGGTGTTGCCGCCGATAATTCCCAGTGCCGGGAACTGGTTCTGCACGTCTTTGTATGTAACGTCCAGCGAGCCGTCGGGGCTTACGAAGTGCCATTCCGCAAGCTCGGCATTTTCATAGCGTGTGACAAACTGGCACCAGCCGCCCGATGTTACGGTCTCATCTCCCGGATTCTTGGTGATGCGCGGCAGATTCGACGGGGGCATCGTCGGTGCAAAGGTTGGGTAAGGCGTCGGTGCGATCGTCGGATAAGGCGTCGGTACCGGCGTGGGGAAGGGCGTGGGCTGCATGGTGGGAACAGGCGTCGGCACGGGTGTCGGCGCAAAGCTGGGGACGGGTGCAAAGCTGGGTGCGGCTGTCGGCGCAGCCGGCGTCGCGGTCGGTGTGACCGGGACGGTGACGATCTCCGGCGTCTTCTGCTTTGCACTGCATGCAGTCAGCAGGGTCAGGGCCAGGATCAGACAAAGGACAGGAAACAGTTTCTTTTTCATGTTATTTACCTCTTTTGGTTCTGCTTGAGTTTGGCTGATATTATACTACGAATCGCCCGGCAGCGCTACCTTAATATTTCATAATAAAAGATGAAAAACAGATAAAACCACACCGGACATCCGGGAAAAAGGGGCAGACTCTCAGCTGAGAATCTGCCCCAAAGGATATGCGACATACTTTATTCATGCGGCTTGAGCAGCACTTTGCCGTTCCGACCGCCGGTGTAGCGCCCGTTTTCCAGTACGGGAATGCCGTTTACGTACACATGCTCGATACCGCCGGGGGTGAAGTCGGGCTTCGACTCGTCGACCTTGAGACTGTCAAAGCGCAGCACCGTAATGTCGGCCATGTACCCGGCTTTCAGATAGCCGCGCTCGGGGATCTGATAGCGGTCGGCGGTGGAGCCGGTCATTTTGCGCACGATCTTCTCCATGGGGATGCCCCAGCGCTTTCCAAGCAGGAAAAACTGCGGGAAGGTCTGGAAGGCCGCGATGTTCTGCAGGCCCTTTTCCTCCACCCAGGCGTCTGTCATGAAGACTGAGAGCTCATCGTCCATGAGGCGGCGCACAATGTCGTCGTTATAGTACTTGCCGAGATAGATGCTGCCCGCACGATTTGAGAGATCCACCAGCTTGAGATACATGTCAAGGTTGGAAAGCCCCTCCTCCGCAGCGGCCTGGGGGATGGTCTTGCCCTCATATTCGGGGTGCTCGTCCGAGATGTAGGCCACCACCATGTCGTCCCAGTCGATGCCGAGAACCTTGCGGTACATGAGGATGGTGAGCTGGAGCTTGAAGCGGTTGACGGGCTTTTTGGCCTCCTCTTTGCTGAGTTGCGCGTACCACTCGGGGAACACCACCGTGATGACCGACGCGCCGTAATGGAAGGCGTAGTTGTCGAAGGCAATGGGGTAGCCCTTGGCCTTTTCACGGTAGAAGGTGGCGAGCATCTTGTCCAGCAGCTTCCAGCTCCGCTGGCTGGTAAAGATGAGATGGCTGTACTCAAGGCGGCAGCCGGACTTCTCCATGATGTCCACGGCCTCGTCGAGTCCCATCTCCAGGTGGGACTTCTTGGTAAGCAGGGGATAGTCCGCGCTGACAATGGAACAGGCCCGGGGATGGATGGTCACGATGCCGTCATATTTGGCGATCTCTTTGGCAAAGGCGAGGATTTCGTCCTCCTTGGCGTAGCGGTCCGGCTCATACATGAAGCCGAAGGAACCGCCGAAGGCGCCGCCCTCCATGGCCTCGCGCACGTGGGAAAGCTCCTGCTCGATCTGCGCCTGTGAAAAGGGCGTAGGGTCATAGCCCGCGATGCCGGCGCGGACGGAGCCCTGACCGATGAGCGGAACAAGGTTTACATAAAGCTTCCCCTCGGCGCGTTTTTTGAACTCGGCAAAGCTGCACGGGGCGAGAGCGTCAAAGAGCCCGCCGCCGATCTTGTCCCGATAGGGGGTGTCGGGGTCGACGCCAAAGGGCGAAAAGCTGCAATTGCCGGTGATTTGTGTAGTGATACCCTGCTCGATGAAGGGGCGATAGTATTTCTCCGCATCCTCGCGGTCGTAGAAGAAATCGTTGTGCGAATGGGCGTCGATGAGACCCGGGCAAATCTGACAGCCTGTGAGGTCGACGACCCTGTCCGCTGCCTCCGTGATCGTACCGCCGACTTTGACGATGCGTTCGTCCTCAATGAGCACGTCCCCGACACAGGGCTTTGCGCCGGTGCCGTCGTAGATGGTTCCGTTTTTGAATAAGGTTTTCATACCGAACACTCCCCGCAGTTATTTCCCGACATAGCAGGAACAAACGGAGTATACTATAAAACAAAGGTTGTTGGCAAGAACAAAACGGAAACGGCACAGGCGGATAGCCTGTGCCGTTTTACTGTGAGTTAATTATCCCAGATAGGGATCGCGGGTGAAGCCGAGACGCTGGTTTGCATCCTGCTGTTTGAGAATGGCATTGACGATCGACTGGATATAAGCGGCGTCATAGCCGGCCGCGCGCAGGCGGTTGATGCGGTCCTGGCCGTTGCCGTAGCGGCCGTCGATGACGTCGTAGGCAACCTGGAGATCGCTCTGGCGACCGCCGGCAACCTTCAGCAGCTCGTCGTCATTGATTCTGTTGATATCGCTCATGGAAATTTCCTCCTTCATTTGTCTGTGGCGGCATTATAGCATGCCGGCACCCGTGCTGTCCAGCACTCCGGCGCAGACTTAAGGATTCTTCAGAAGCTGGATATGCCGTGGCTGTTGACCAGCGCGTCGAGCTTTTTGCCCTCTTTGCACAGCGGGCACTGGTTGGAAGGCAGGCACTGATATCCCTCGAGCTGGCTGGAACGGAAGATGGAGGTCACGGGCTTACCGCCGCATTCGTCCAGGCAGGAGAAGATGCTGCACACGCCCATGCACGCGCCGCCGTAGTAGTGGATGGTCTCAATGGCGGACTGCACCGTCCCGCCGGTAGTGACCGACGCCGCCAACACCAGGACGCGGCGGTTGCGGATCAGGTGGGCGATGTTCTCACGGAAGATCATCTGCCCGGCGGAGGTGTACTCCGGTGTTACGACGTACATCGTGTTGTGCTCGTTTGTCGTGCGGATTCCGGCACTGGTCATTTCCTCGGCCAGGCACGCGCCCAGAACCTCGGTCCCGTCAAGACAGAGTACCGTATCGATGATGAGCGAACGGTTGAGTTTCATGACCAGCTCCTGCGCTGCCTGCCGGGCTTCGGCCAGACGGTGCTTCGTGTAGGTCATGTCGATGTAGTAGTTGATGTGGCTGTGGTTGGTGGCAAAGTGCCCCTTGGCGATGCGCAGGGGGATGCGGCTGTAATCGCTGTGAAAATGAATCGTCGGAATGACCATGTTATTCGCTCCCTTCTAAGTAATGAAACATGTATTCAAAAACTTCTTGACACGGATAACAGGGGAGTGCCGCTGCTTCGCAGGAAAGTTGATTTTTTACGCGTTGAGGGTGCGGATGATGTCAGGCAGTTCGAGACTCCGGCCGTAGTTGGGGCATGAGTCAATGAGCTCTGTCAACTTAAAATGATTATATCACAGGCCCTCCTGACTCTGCAATATTTTTCAGCAGGAAATGCAAAAACGGCATGGCGAAAACCATACCGTTTAAGCACTTTCGACTTCGGCGAAGACTTATGCCTTTACGTCCTCCGCAATGGCCTGGGCCAGGGCTTCCAACTCATCCATCTGTGCATCCGTCAGCGCGGACTTGAGGGAGACCTTCTGCTCGAAGTACTCAATGCCCTTGAGCGGGGAGAGGATCTCGGTCATGACCTTGCCGCTGGTGGCGGCCCAGGAACCGTTCTCGATGAGGGCAACCTTGCGGTTTTGCAGGTTATGGGCCGCAATGTCGTGCAGCAGGGTCTCCATCGTCACGAACACGCCTGCATTGTAGGTGGTGGCCGCAAAGACCAGGTGGCTGCAGCGGAAGGCGTCGGACACGATGTAGCTTGCCGGCGTCACGGAGGTGTCGTACATGCGCACCTTCACACCCTTTTCGCAGAGCCTGGCCGCAAGAATGTTGGCGGCGTTCTCGGTGTGACCGTAGACGGAGGCATAGGCAATCAGGACGCTCTTTTCCTCGGGGGCATAGGTGGACCAAAGCTGGTACTTCTCCACGTATTTATCAAAGCTCTCGCGCCACACAAAGCCGTGCAGCGGGCAGACCAGCGCGATGTCGAGCTTTGCGGCCTTTTTCAAAACCGCCTGCACCTGAGTGCCGTATTTGCCCACAATGTTGGTATAGTAGCGGCGGGCCTCATTGAGATGCTCGGCGAAGAAATCGACCTCGTCTGCAAAGAGACGGCCGTTGAGTGCGCCGAAGGTGCCGAAGGCGTCGGCGGTGAAGAGGGTCTTTGCCGTCTCGTCGTAGGTCATCATGACCTCGGGCCAGTGGACCATCGGGGCCATCACGAAGGTAAAGCTGTGCTTGCCTGCGGAGAACGTATCGCCTTCCTTGACGATCTGGAAGCGCTCGGTCAGAGGAGCGGGGAAGAACTGGGCGACCATACCCTTGATCTTGGCGTTGCAGATCACGGTGACCTCGGGGTAGCGCTGCAGCAGCAGTTCAAGCGTGGCGGCGTGGTCCGGCTCCATGTGGTGGATGATGAGGTAATCGAGTCCTCGTCCGCCGAGGGCGTGGGCGACATTTTCAAGAAACACGCCGTACACGGCCTTGTCCACGGTATCGAACAACACCGTCTTTTCGTCAAGCAGCAGATAGGAGTTGTAGGAAACGCCATCGGGAACGCCGTACACGCCCTCAAAGAAGGGCAGTCTCCGGTCGTCCGCACCGACCCAGATCAGATCGTCGGTAACTTTTCTCGTGCAGTACATATAGAAGGCTCCTTTATCGTTTTTTTTTTGCGTCCACCATTATACGAAAGAAAACGTCCGCTTGCAAGAGGGAAATGAGTATGAGCTCCAAACACTTGTTTTTGAAAAAATTTTGTGTTATGATGTGGTTTACGATAATTATGGAGCCAACAGAAGGGGGTGCGGGGATGACAATCTGGAACGCGGTGCTGCTGGGCCTGATCCATGGGATCGCGGAGTTTCTGCCGGTGTCAAGCTCGGGCCATTTCTCCATTGTCAACAATCTTTTCAAGCTCTCCGACCTGTCGCAGGGGCACATGTTTTTCCAGTGTTTGCTGTACCTTGCGTCGATGGCCTCGGTATGCATCGTCTACTGGCCGGAGATCGGCGCCATGTACTATGAACTCATCGCCATGGCGGGCTACGGCCCCTATGCCGGACTGGATAAAGAGCGCTACCCCGCAGCGCGCTGCTTTTTCATGCTGATGCTCGGTACGCTTCCGCTCTTTCTGGCCCTGCCCATCAACAGCCGCATGGTGCTTCTCAACGACCGCAACATTTTCATCGGCGTCATGCTCATCCTGACCGGCTGCCTGCTCTACGTGTCGGACCGGATGCTGCCGGGAAAGAAAGCCCTGGGCGGGATGACGATGTTTGACGCGCTCATCATCGGCCTGTGCCAGAGCATAGCGACCATCCCGGGCCTTTCCCGCACGGCCGTGACCATCACGGCTGGCACGGCGGTAGGCCTCAGGCGGGATGTGGCGGTGAACTACTCGTTCCTGCTGAGTATCCCCGCCGTCTTCGGCGCGGCGATCCTCGCTTTCGGGGACGCGGTGCGCGACGGGATCGACTGGTCCTTTGTCCCGGCCTATCTGGTCGGCACAGCGGTGGCCCTCGTGATGGGCGTTGCGTCCATCCACCTCATGCGCTACATTGGGAAGAGGCGCAAATTCGGCGGCTTCTCCTATTACTGCTGGGTGATCGGCGTGCTGTCCATCATCCTGTATTTAATTTTCTGAAAAGGACTCTTGTTTCATGGCACAAAATAAAAGCACTGCAAAGAAAACAACAAGCAAAGCCAAGAGCAGCGCGAGCACCAAAAAGCGCAGCGCGCGGCCCGAGCCCATGAACCCGCCGGAACCGGTTGTTCCTATCCGGCGCGAGCTCGGCGGTGTGTTCTTCCTGTTTCTGACGCTTGTTATCATCATCAGCTACTTCCGCAATGAAGGGGCTTTCGTCCTCTTCTTTTCGGAGCTGGTGAAGGGCTTTGTCGGCTGGGGCTACTGGATCGCCGCGCCGATCTTCCTCTCAATCAGTTATATCCTCTTTTTCCACAAGGGCAGACCGGTTGCCCTGCGCTGCTTCTGCGCGTTTCTGATCCCGGTATTTGTCGCCGCTATCGTGAGCCTCTTTGAAAATCCCTTTGATTTCAGCCGCGCAAACTTCATGTCCATTGCCGATATGCTCTTTGACTACGGCAAGCAGCTTGAAAGCGCGGGCGTCTTCGGCGGACTTCTGGCTGTGGGACTTGAAAGCGCACTGAGCATTTACGGGGCGCTGCCGGTCCTGATCGTGCTGACCATCGTATGCGGGGTCTACGCCTTCAGCGGCAGCATGAAGAAGACCGCCGACAAGGTGGCCGACCGTGTGAAGATTCAGATGCAGGCCCAGTACGATCCCAGCATGTATGAAAACTCTCTCACGCCCATCAGCGCCGTTACGGGGAGCCTCCCGGCCAACAGGCGCAAGATCGAGCGCGTGCAGCGCGGGGCATACAACGCGGATATCCCACTGGGTGAGGATGACGCCATGAGCCTGCTGGACGCCGCCGCTCCGGCGAAGGAAGAAGCCAAACCCCGCCGCCAGAAGCCGAAGATCACGGTGGTCAGCGAAAAGGCCACGGACGGTGTTGCGCCCCTCTCCGTTGAGGAAGCCGCTGCCATGACAGGCATTGACATCAAGACCTTTGACGAGGCCAAGGCCGCCTCGGCGAAGCCGAAGAAAACCGAAAAGCCCGTGAGCGTCAAGCCCACCGCGCGCGCCACTGTCTCTGCCGAAATCTCCGATCCCCCGAAAATCCAGAAGCTCAGCCGCGATGAGCTGAACGCCGAGACCCAGGCGGTCGCCAACGCCATCAACGCCACCGAGGACGCACCCGACTATGTCTTTCCGCCGGTTGACCTCCTGCGCAGCGGCACTGCGGCCTCCGGTGACAGCCGGGAGGAGATCCTGGTCAACAAGGAGAGACTGGAAGGGGCGCTGCACAGCTTCGGCATCGCATCCAACGTCGTGGGCGTGACCCGCGGCCCCACGGTCACCCGCTACGATATCGAGCTTGAGCAGGGCGTGAAGCTCTCGCGCGTGACGAATCTCGCAGGCGATCTGGCCCTGGCCCTGGGCGTTGTAAACGTGCGCATCGCGCCCATCCCCGAAAAAATCTCCACTGTGGGCATCGAGGTGCCGAACAAGATCGTCAGCACCGTCTGCCTGCGGGATATCATCGACACCCCCAAGTTTGCAAATGCCAAGTCCAAGCTGAGCTTTGCCATCGGCAAGGACATCAGCGGCGAGGGCATCATCGGCAACATCGCAAAACTGCCGCACATGCTCATCGCGGGCACCACCGGCTCCGGCAAATCGGTGTGCATGAACTCGCTGATCCTGTCGCTTCTCTATAAGGCCAGGCCCGACGAGGTCAAGCTCATCATGATCGACCCGAAAATGGTCGAGCTCGGCGTCTATAACGGCATTCCGCACCTCTATGTCCCCGTGGTCACCGACCCGAAGAAGGCTGCCGGTGCTCTGCAGTGGTCCGTGGTCGAGATGCTCAAGCGCTACCGCCTCTTCTCCGAGATCGGCGTGCGCGATCTGGAAAACTACAACCGTCACTGCCTGTCGGTGGGAGAGCCCACGCTTCCCCAGGTCGTCATCGTCATCGACGAGCTGGCTGACTTGATGATGATTGCCTCCAAGGACGTGGAAGAGAGCATCTGCCGCGTCGCCCAGATGGGCCGCGCCGCCGGCATGCACCTTGTTATCGCGACCCAGCGTCCTTCCGCAGATGTCATCACCGGCCTTATGAAGGCAAATATCCCGTCCCGCATCGCCTTTGCCGTCTCGTCCACGCTCGAAAGCCGTATCATCCTGGATCAGGGCGGCGCGGAAAAGCTCATCGGTATGGGCGACATGCTCTTCTCTCCTGTCGGCATCGGCAAGCCCATCCGCATCCAGGGCGCCTACGTCTCGGATGAAGAGCGTGAAGAGGTCATACAGTTCATCAAGGAGAACACGGGAGAGAGCCAGCGCAATTCCGAGATCGAGGACTTCATGAACAAGGCCGCCGAGGACAAGGGCGGCTCGGGTGATTCCGGCGCCTCTTCCAAGGAAGAAAAGAGTGGCGGCTCCGGCTACGACGAGATGCTGCCCCAGGCGGTGGAGGTCGTGCTGGAGACCAAATCCTGCTCCGTGTCCATGCTCCAGCGGCGCATCAAGCTGGGCTACTCCCGCGCCGCGCGCATCGTAGACCAGATGGAAGAACTCGGTGTCGTCGGCCCCTATGAGGGAGCAAAGCCGCGCTCGGTCATCGTTGACCGCGAGGGCTGGAACCAGATTGTTGCCCAGTACGGTCTCAGCGGGGACGACATGGCCCTTGCCGCCGAGATGAACGAGGACGGCGGCGATTTTGAGAATTGATCATTAATCGGAAAAGGGGCGTTTTTTACGCCCCTTTCTTTTGGAGGAAAGCCTATGGAAACCCTGTTTCCACAGTTAAGTGAAAGGGACGCAAACCAGATCAACATGCTGGCCCTGGCCCATGTGGGGGACGCGGTGTATGAGCTTCTGGTACGCTCTATGCTCTGTCGGGAGAAGAATGCCCCTGTCATGCAGCTTCACAGGCTCACTGTGGAGCGCGTGCGGGCCGAGGCCCAGGCCGAGGCGGTGCAGAAGCTCCTGCCAAAGCTCACCGACGACGAGCTTGCCGTCTACAAGCGCGGGCGCAACACCAAGGTGAACTCCGCGCCCCACCACGCCGATATTGCCCAGTACCACGCCGCCACCGGGCTTGAAGCCCTCTTCGGCTGGCTGTACCTGACGGGGAAGACCGCGCGCATCGAGGAGCTCTTCACCGCCATCACGGAGGAATAACCCATGCCGCTTGACGCCATCTGCCTGTCGGCCCTGACAGGTGAATTATCCGAAACGCTCACGGGCGCGAAGATCGACAAGATCCAGCAGCCCGAGCGGGACATGATCCTGCTGTCCCTGCGCGGCAGGGGGGAAAACCTGCGCCTGCTGATCGCGGCGGGTACCGGCAACGCCCGTGTACACCTGACAAAGTCCGCCTTTGAAAACCCGGCCGAACCACCCATGTTCTGCATGCTTCTCAGAAAGTACCTTACCGGTGCGCGTATTCTCTCGGTCTCGCAGCCGAAGTTCGAGCGTGTTTTGAAGCTGGAGCTGGAAACCCGGGATGAGCTGGGCGTGGAGGGGCACAAAACCCTCATTGCCGAACTCATCGGCCGCAGCACAAACCTCATCCTGGCCGACGCCGAGGGGCGCATCCTTGACTGCCTGCGCCGCATGGACTACGGCGGAGACGCAGAGCGCCGCATGCTGCCAGGCATGTTTTACCGCGAAGTTCCGCCCCAGACCAAGCCAGCCCTGCTGGAAACGGAGCCGGATGCTCTTCGCGCCATGATCGAAAATGCTGACAAGACCCGGCCCATCGACAAGTGGCTGCTGGATAGCTTCGCGGGCCTGTCGCCGCTTGTGTGCCGGGAACTCAGTTTCCGCTGCGGTGGCGACTGGACGCTGCTGCCCGCTCTGCTCGACGCTTTTACCGAGAGCATAAACGCTGGGGAGCTTCGACCGTATTTGTACTTTGACGGCAAGAAACCCGCAGAATTCAGCTTTATGCGCCTCAAACAGTACGGCGACGCCCTGCGGTGCGAGGAAGCCGACAGCTTTTCCGAGATGCTCGACCGCTTCTATACCGGGCGCGACAAGCTTGAGCAGCAGCGGCGGCGCGGGCATGAACTTCTCAAAACCGTGCGCACCATGCGCGACCGTCAGCAGCGAAAACTCAATGCCCGTTACGAGGAACTGAAAAAGAGCGAAGACCGTGAGAGTGTGCGCAAGACTGCGGAGCTCATCACCGCAAACCTCTACCGCCTCAAAAAGGGCGACAGCGTCCTGCGCTGCCAGGACTATTACGAGCCCGACTGCCCCGAGATCAAAATCGCGCTTGATCCCCTCAAGACGCCGCAGCAGAACGCGGCGGCGATGTTCAGGGACTACAACAAGCGCAAGGCGGCTTCCGAGCATCTGACCACCCTCATCGCCGACGGCGAGGCCCAGCTTGACTACCTCAACAGCGTGCTTGAACTCATCGGCGCCGCCGAGAGTGAAAAGGATCTCGCAGATCTGCGGCGTGAGCTTGTCGATACCGGTTACATCAAGGTATCCGCAGGCAAGAAGCGCGAGAAGGTCAAAGCCCAGGCGCCGCTGCGCTTCTGCTCCTCCGACGGCAGAGAAATTCTGGTCGGGCGCAGCAACCTGCAAAACGACGAGCTGACCACAAAGTTGGGCCGCCGCACGGATTACTGGCTCCACACCCAGAAGATCCACGGCAGCCACGTCCTCATCCGCTGCGAGGGCGAGCAGCCATCCGACCGGTGTATCGAGGAGGCGGCAGCCATCGCGGCGTACTACTCCCAGGGCCGCGGGGGCGGCAAGATCCCGGTGGACTACACCATGCTCCGCTTCGTGCGCAAGCCTTCCGGCTCCCTGCCCGGCAAGGTGATCTATACAGACTATAAGACCATCATGGTCGAGAGCGACGAGGAGCGCGTCAACAAACTGCGCGTGTAAAAAACGTCCCTCCGGATTTCCGGAGGGACGAGTCATATTCAGACGATTTCGTGTTTGCCAGTCTGGGCTTTCTTTTTGCCGATTTCCCAATCGTACCAGACCTGAGGCAGTTTTTTTGCGATCAGCACCGCGAGGCAGCCTGCGAGGATCCCGACGATCATGCCGCCCAGCACGTCACTCGGGAAGTGGACTCAGAGATAGATGCGGGCAATACCCATCAGGATCGCAAAGGCCAGTGCCAGCGCCTTGAGGCGCTTGTTGCCCAGGATGAACACCGGCGTCATGCAGTCAAAGGCGGCGGTTGTGTGGCCGGAGGGAAAACTCTTGTCGCTCTCTATATTCTGGCCCACAAGCAGCCAGAACTGGTAGAAGATGCTGGACTGGTCCACATACGGCCTCGGCCTTGCGACAGCAGGCTTGACGATCAGGTTTGTCACGATCCAGCCGATGGCGAGGCCGAGACACATGGCAGTGCCGAAGCGCCGGGTCGGTCGGTAGAACATCAGCAGCAGCGACAGCAGAATCAGGCAGATGCCGCCCTTGCCGAGGAAGGATACGCCCTCAAAAAACGGGGTAAAGAACCCGCCTGCAAACTCGTACAGCTTATGTACGGCGGTGGTGACGGAGGCGTCAAAGCCTGCGAAGGTCTGGTTGATCCACATTGCGGGAGCGGAAATGTCCATGGCTGTTACCTCACAAATTTGATGAAAACAGTTTATCACAGTTTCCAGCATTTTACCAGAGCGTTTTGCATAGCGCGTGTAAAAACGCAGATGATAGGCACAGATTATCGTTTGGAGGGACAAGATATGAAAAGAACTGCCATTTTTGTCGCCGCGCTGAATATGCTCCTGCTTTTCGGCTTTGTGTTCACACCCTGTGCCGGAGCTCTGGGCAGCGCCCCGGAGTGCGACAACCTGGAACTGAGCACCCGGCGAAATATCCCGGTCGAGGGAAAGCTCATCGCCCGCGACCCCGATGAAGATATCGTCTGCTTTGAGATCACCACCTGCCCTGTCAAGGGCAGCATCGAACTCAAGGGCGACGGCGTCATCGTTTACACACCGCACAGGGATAAAAAGGGGAGGGACTACTTCGGCTACCGCGCCATAGACGCCGCCGGCAACCTCTCTCAGGAGGCCACCGCCATCATCCGCATCGAGAAATGAAGACGTATGGCTTTCCTGCCTGCTGCCGGTGAAGTTTACTTCTTGACTTTACTTCGGTAATGTGCTAAAATGCGCGGGTATTTTAAGAAAGCCGGTGATCCCATGATATGTTCAAACATCACGCGCGGCGCGGACGGTGCGCTGCTCTTTGCAAACCAGTCCGTTTCTGCGCTGGCCGGACACTGCGGCACGCCCCTCTACCTCATGGACGAGGATCGCATCCGCTTCAACTGCCGCATGTATAAAAACGCCTTTCGCACAGCCTTCGGGGAGGGCGCCCTGCCCCTTTACGCAAGCAAAGCCTGTGCCTTCAAACAGATGTACCGCATCATGAAAGAGGAGGGCATGGGTGTCGACTGCGTGTCCTGCGGCGAGATCCACACCGCGCTCAAGGCGGGATTCCCGGCGGAACTGATCTGGTTCCATGGCGACGGCAAGACCGACGCCGATATCCGCTATGCCCTCGACCATGGCGTGGGCTGCTTCGTGGTGGACGGCTATGAGGAACTGGAAGCGCTCGACCGCGAGGCGGGAGCACGCGGCATGCGGCAGAAGATCCTGTTGCGCGTCACCCCCGGCATCGACCCGCATACCTATGAGGCGGTGAACACCGGACGCGTGGATGTGAAGTTCGGCGTCCCCATCGGCACCGGCCAGGCGCTGGACTTTGTGCGCGCCGCGCTGAGCATGCCGAACGTGACACTCGACGGTCTGCACTGCCATGTGGGCTCGATGGTCTTCGACGAGTCTGTCTTTGAGGACACCGTCGACCTGATGCTGGCATTCATGCGTGAACTGAAAGAAAAGCTCGGTTATGTGACAAAGACGCTCGACCTCGGCGGCGGCTATGGCGTGCGCTATGTGGATTCTGACAAGCAGGCCGACATCCCCGGGCGCATCGCCGCGCTGGCCGAACATATACGCTCCCGCGCGGCGCAGGCAGGACTGCCCATACCGTATATCCTCATGGAGCCGGGCCGCAGCATCGTGGCCGATGCGGGGATGACCGTCTACACGGTGAGCGCCGTCAAACACATTCCGGGCTTTAAGAATCATGTGATCGTGGACGGCGGCATGGCCGACAACCCCCGCTACTGCCTTTACGGCTCCAAGTATACTGTTTTGCACGCAAATGACAGGGGAGGGGAGCGGGCGGTCTTCGACCTTGCGGGACGCTGCTGCGAAAGCGGCGACATCCTGCAGCCGAAAGTGACGCTCCCCGCCGACATAAAGCGCGGGGACTTCATCGCCGTGTGCACCACGGGGGCTTATAACTATTCCATGGCCTCCAACTACAACCGCCTGGGACGCCCGCCTGTCGTGATGCTTCGGGAAGGAGAGAGCTATATCGCCGTCCGCCGCGAGGGTCCGGACGAGCTGTGTGGGTTGGATGTGTAAAATGGAAACAAAACAGGAACTGCGCCGGAAATTCAAAGCCTGCGGCGCGACCCTGACAAATGAATACCGCGATTTTGCCGACTGCGCCATCTGCGCCTTTGTACAGTACAGCGAGGTCTGGCAGAGGGCGGAGAGCGTCTTTGTCTACATCAGCATGTGGGCAGAGCCCGACACCCGCGCCCTGATCGAGGCGGCACTTGCCGAAGGCAAGCGGGTCTATGTGCCTCTGTGCTGCCCGGACAGGACGATGAAGGCAGTGCGCATCACGAGTCTTGCAGAGCTGCGCCCCGGCACGCTGAATATCCCCGAGCCGCCAGCGGAGAACGAGGCGGCGCAGCCGGGGATGCTGGACCTTGCGGTCGTGCCCTGCGTCACGGCATCTTTCGAGGGCGCGCGCCTCGGCCACGGCGCGGGCTACTACGACCGTTTTCTGCATCTGCATGCCTGCCCGGCCATGTGCCTGTGTTACGGACAGATGCTGGCCGATGCCCTCCCCATGGACGAGCACGATGTCTGGATGGACTACATAGCCACCGAGGCGGGTGTCACTGTGTCGGAGCGCGGTTCTTCGGGATCGAGATCGTGAGGATCAGCGAATCCTCCGTCTCCACGCGCTTTACACCCGCGTCAATGCCGCCCTGCTTCATCAGATCGAGTGAGCGGTTGAGACTGTTGAGAAATACCCGCACATCCTTGAGGATGAGGGTGCGCTTCGGTTCGGGCCTGTCTGACTCATCAACGGGGGCACTCAGCAGCGCCTCTATGTATTCCTCGGTTGCTGCCACTGTGAGCTGGTTTGCCGCAATGTACTCGAGCGCCATGCGCTGAGCGTTGGGATCTGTCAGCCTGAGCAGGGCGCGCCCGTGCCGCTCGCTCAGACCATAGCTGCGGAGCTTCTCCAGCACGTCCCGCGGCAACTTCAGAAGGCGCAGCTTATTTGCCACCGCCGACTGGGATTTGCCGATGCGCCTGGCTGCTTCCTCCTGGCTCATGCCGAACATGCCGATGAGCCTTGAGAGCCCTACGGCTTCCTCGATGAAATCCAGGTCCCTCCGCTGCAGATTTTCAATCAGCGCGATGAGGCTTGCGTCCTCCATGTTCACATCCAGCAGGATGCAGGGGACCTCCTGCAGTCCCGCAAGCTTTGCAGCCCTTAAGCGTCGCTCCCCGGCCACCAGCTCATACTTTCCGCCCCGGCAGCGGACGGTCAGGGGATTGAGGATGCCATAGCTGCGGATGCTCTGGCTCAGCTCCTCCAGCGCCTTTTCGTCAAACAGCTTACGTGGCTGCACAGGGTTGGGTGCAATGTCCTCCGCCGGCAGCCAGATGATATTTCCCCGCCGGACCCCCGGGCGGGTATGCAGTGCCTGCATGGCAACAGCCTCCTTATGTAGTGGTTCTGACAGACAGCATATACCGGATATTGTGAAAAAGCGGGCGAAAGCGCATAGCTGACGCTCCTTTTTTATCGGGAAATTGGGGCTTGCATGTGACTGGAAAATCAAGTATAGTAGTATAGCTATTTTGCGATACTATACAAACAGGAGAAAAGAGACATGCTCAATTCCATCGACAATGTCGTCAATGCCATCAGCGGCGTGCTGTATCAGCCGTACGTTGTGCCGCTGATCCTGGTCCTGGCCGGCCTTTATTTCACCTTCCGCCTGAAATTCGTGCAAATCCGCCTCTTTGTCGAGTCGATCCGCGTTGTGAAGGAAAAGCCCGTGAATCTCGGCGCCACTTCCTCCTTCGGCGCACTCATGGTCTCGACGGCCTCCCGCGTGGGCACCGGCAACATTAT
>JBGUQD010000037.1:0-8293 GCA_045130755.1 Candidatus Limivicinus sp.
GGGCTTTGACCTTTTCGGATTCGCTTTCGGGGACGATCTCGGCGCCGTTTACAAGATAAACACCGCCGTCATAGAGCTTGACCATGAGAAACTCCTCCTTGTCGATTATGTAAGTTAATGATTGTTGTCACTCTTTTCACATGGATTGCTATTTGTTTTTGAGGGAGCTACGCTTCTTCAAAAACACCATAAGCCGAGTTATATGAGGCCTCGCGCCGACCAAACACGGCGTGTTGCGGTCCGCCGTGTGCGATAAGCGCGAGTCCTCAATTGTGATACTGAAGTATCGCAATTGAATTAAAGAACCATAGCAACAACGAAGTTGTAGATTGCCGCGCAGCCGACGCTGATGGGCACCGCCACGAAGAGCAGACGGTTGAAGAGGGCGTTGCGCTCCTCATCATTGCCGTAGGAACCGAGGATCAGGCTGCCGCCGGATGAGAAGGGGCTGATGGCGCTGCTCTGTGCGCCGAGGATGGTGCAGGCAAAGAGCGTAATGGGGTTGAGACCGGTAGCCACGGCAATGCCGGGGATCAGCGGGAAGAGGGCCGGGGCAACAACACCGGTGGTGGAGCTGAAGAAGCTCATAAAGGCGGCGATAAAGCTGAAGGCAATGGGCACGAGGAAGGTGGGCACGTTGTTGCCGATCCAGTGGGAAACGGCCTCGATGGTGCCGGCTTTGACCGCAACACCGATGAGCATGCCGGCGCCCGCGATCATGAGGATGGTGTTCCAGGGAACCTTTGCAATGGTCTCCTTCTGGGGAGCCAGGTTCAGCAGCAGACCGATGACGGTGAACACGAAGGCGACGAGGCCCACGTCGATCTTGCCCGCGATGTTGGAGATGGCTTTGACATTGGGAAGCAGGAGCTTGAGCACGGGGAAGATAAGCACGACGACCATCATGATGATCATGAGGCGCAGGGTGGTCTTCTGCTTGGGATCATAGGCCTCGGGCTTTTTGAAGGTGATGCCCTTGCCGATGTTGCGGTTGGACTTGAAGCCGAAGCGGAAGATGGCGATCAGGATCAGGGAGAAGACGATGGCAAGTCCGAAGACCTTCATCTCGGGGGCGAAGGTGTCGGCAAGAGCCAGTTCGGGGGTTCCCTCATAAGCGGTGTCCATCAGGCCGCGGAACACGACGCCCAGCGCCGCTGTGGGGAAGTTGCCGCCGGCGAGAGCGCCGCAGTTGATGGCAACCGCGCCGGTGAGCTTGTCCATCTTTGACTCCTCGCAGATGGCCATGGTGATGGGGGCGAGGAAGGCCAGGACGGTGAAGTAGGCAGCGCCCATGACGGAGAGGATGACCGCCACGAAGAAGAGGGCGAAGGGCAGAAGTCCCGGGAAGCTGCGGCAGGCATACAGAAGGCTGCCGGAGAGCTTTTCGAGGGTGCCGTTGATGGCGGCGAAGTTTTATAAAACAGCGAAACGGAAATGATCACGAACATGGTGCTGGTCGGCCACATGGCGATCAGTTCCTTGGGCTTGAGGCCCAGCATGAAACATCCGATGATGTACGCGAACGCAATGCAGAAGAAGCCGGTATTGATTTTCGTCTTGTAGCCGAGAACGACGGCGGCGGCAATCGCCAGAATAATCAGAACGCCAAGCATATTCTATCCTCCCTTTACTTCTCTTCCAGATTCAGAAGGCCCATCTGAATGTCGTGCGTCATGTAGCGCAGCTCTGCGTCGCTGACGCCGTGATCGGCCATGTACTGCATATACTGCTCATAGGCGATCTCCCAGTTGGGATTCTCGGTCTGGCCGCCGTCGGTGCTGATCATGACGTTTTTATAGCCGACGGTTTTGATGACCTCGAGGTTCTCGGGAAGATTGGATTTGTACTTGCCGCCGCCCATGTTCTGGGCAAAGCAGCGCTCGAGCAGTACGTCGTAGTCCTTGACGATGCGGAGCTGATCTTCGATGCTCATATCGACGATCCACCACTCCGGATGTGTGACCACGACCTTTTTGAGGCCCATGGCGCGTGCGGCTTCGACCACGATGAAGCACTCCTCCGGGGAGACATGGCCGGTACCGAGCACCACGTCAAAATCCTTGATGAGCTGGAACACATCCTTGAGCTCCGGGACGATTTTGCCGTCGCGCACACATGCGACGCCCGCCGAGGGATCTTTTCCCATCTTGGCAAGGTGGTTGCAGGCGGAAGCGGTGGGCAGCCACACGACCTTGCCGCCGAGCTTGAGTCCGCTCTCCACAGCGGCGGGGTTGATGCCGCCCATCTGACGGTTGAGGGTGATGCTGCCGAACATCTGGAAATCGTTGTCGCCCCCGTGGACGATCTGGTTGTGCCGGTTGCAGAGGTAGGCGCGGTCCACCGTGGTGCCCTGGTGGGTCTTGATGACGATGGCGCGGGCGCCGATGCGGATGCCCGCCTCCATCAGTTCAAAGTCGTCATAGGCACGCACGCGGATGTCGGGGTTTGAGTGGACGTGCATGTCGATGACGCCCTTCATGGATACCTTTGCCATAACATTCTCCTTTCCGTTTTGTTCCGAATTGCTTGTATTTTGGCTGACTATATTTTATAATAATTGTGAATTATTTCGCAACGCAAAATTCTTAATGCAAGGTATCGGAAAAACGAATAGCAGGGGGAATACCGGGATGGATCTGAAGGATTTTCAGTATCTCATTGCACTGGCCGACGAGGGCAGCGTCTCCAAGGCGGCGGACAAACTCTATATGTCACAGTCGAGTCTGAGCCAGTCTCTGCAGCAGTGCGAAAGTGAGCTTGGCGTCAAGCTCTTTCTCCGTACCTCAAAAGGTATCCATCCCACGGCAAACGGCGAGGTTTTCATCGGCCATCTGCGGCAGATCGTTTCCTATTATAAACAGGCGAGAAGTGAGCTCTGGGATAACGAGGGGATGAAGGGCGGACATGTGCGTTTTGGCATCAGTTCCTTTCGCGGCGCTCAGACGCTGCCGAAGATCTTAATGGAGTTTTCCGCAAAATACCCGGAGGTACATGTGGATGTTGTGGAGGAACACAGCTTAAAGCTGGAAGAGCTTTTACTGGAAGGCAAGCTGGACGTGGCGGTGATCGCGCTTCCGGCGGCAAAGCTCAAAAACGAGGCGAGTCTGCTGACGAAGGACGAGGTATACCTTGTCGCGCCGAAGGGCCATGCGCTGTTGAAGTCGGCTCACGCGGCTCCCGACGGCCATCGTTGGGTAAGCTTGAAAGAGGCGGCACAATACCCCTTTGTTCTAAGCGGGCAGAGCACCATTCTCGGCAATATAAGCCGGAATTTGCTGCAAAAGGAGAAGGTCAAATATACAGCCGAGCATGACGACATTTCGGCAGCCATGGCGGTGTCCATGGCGAAGGCCGGGATCGGCATTGCCTTCACCTATGCCTCCTGCCTTGACCCCGACGATCATCTTGAAACGTTTCGGATCGGGGAAAAGGGTGTGTTCCTGAACCTCGGCGTCGCACTGCCTTCGCGGGAGTATTATTCTCTGTCGGCGAAAGCGCTGCGGGAGATAGTATGTGAAGTGTATCGGCAGGAAAACAGCGTATAAAACATGATATGGAACAGGCCGGGGATTTGACGATGTACCGTCAGCCCCGGCCTTTTATAGTCCGCAGAGTACGAGGCCGAGAACGGCTGAAAGTACAATCGTTTTCGGGATGCTCCACTTGAAGCGCAGCAGCATCAGAAGCGCGATCACGCCGATCACCAGTGCCGGCCACGACAGAAAGCCGAACAGCGGGCCGGTATAGTTTGCCATGCTCTGCTGGATGATAACGGCAAAAATCATGCCGATGCAGGCTGGGCGGATCCCGTAAAGCGCCTCGCCCATCAGGCGGTTCTGCTTGAATTTTTCCAGGAACATCGCCGAGAGCAGGGTCAGCGTGAGCGACGGGGTCAGCACGCCCAGCGAGGCAACGAGCGCACCCGCAGCGCCCGCCGTGCGCGCCCCGGCGAAGGTGGCGCAGTTCAGCCCCAGGGGGCCCGGCGTCATCTCCGCGATGGCCACGATGTCCGCGACTTCCGCCGCGGTCATCCAGCCGTGGGAAAGCATCTGGTCGTTGATCAGCGGGATCATGGACATGCCGCCGAAGCTGGTAAAGCCGATGATCAGGAAGGACAGAAACAGCTCAAGATAGATCATGCCTGCTTTGCACCTCCTGCCAGCACAGCCCGGCCAGTGCGCCGAGCAGCACGATGAGCGCGTTGTTCATCCCGGTAAACAGGCACAGCCCGAGGGCTGCCGCCGCGACCAGATAACAGAACGCGTCCTTGAGTCCGGATTTGAGAAGTTTCAATAAAGCGCTGATGATGATAGGCACCACCGCGGCGCGCACGCCGATCATGGCGCGGGAGACATAGAGGTTGTCCTTTACCAGATCGTAGATATAGACCACCAGCAGCATGATGAGGATCGGCGGGATCGTGATGCCGAGGATGGCCGCCAGCGCCCCGGGAATCCCGGCGGCATGGTAGCCGAAGAGGATGCTGGTGTTGCCGATCATGAGCCCGGGCGTGGAACGCCCGACCGAGGTATAGTCCAGCAGCTCTTCATCGGTCAGCCACCCGCGCTTTTCCACATACTCTTTCTGCATCTGCGCCACAATGCTCCAGCCGCCGCCGAAGGTAAAGCAGCCGAATTTCAGGAAAGTCGCAAAGATGGACAATGCCCGCTTGAGTTGGCCGTCCTTCATACGTTCACCAGGTAAGCGTCCGGGGCGGGGACCTTCACCACCCACTTGTCGATGAAGCCCTCTTCCCCATCGATTTTGCCGCCCACCATGTGGGCTTCGCCGGGAAGAATGGCGCAAAAATATCCCTGTTCCAGCAGGACCGCCGTACCCTGCGGCGCGCCGTCGAGCTTACGCCCGTCGCCGCCGTTCGGCAGCGCCTCGGCGGGAGCAAGCCCGTCCATGGGGCAGATATGAATGAGCTCGGCGCCCTCGCGGGCGATCATGAGATCGATGGTATGGCCATGCACTTCAAAGCGGCGCTTTGCGTCGTCCTTGCGGGCATAGTTCTTTTCGCGCACCTCACAGGGCGCGGCGCCGGGGTCTGCGCTTTCAAACGCGGCCGCGATCTTCGCGGCACCGGGGATCTGCGCCTCATACAGAGGCAGGCGGGAAACAGTGTCGAGTATCATAAGGTATTCCTTCTCAAGTCGCTTGTTGCGGTGTATGTGAGTTCAAAGGCCGAGGGCCTCTTCCAGATTGCAGTTGAAGATCCGTACCTTTTTGAAGGGATAATTGTAAGCCCCGGCCAGGGTGCAGTGCAGCACGACCTCACTGCCCTTCGGAACCGGGATGCTCACACCGTCCGTCTCCGCCATGATCGTGCCGACCGGCAGTTCCTCCCCAAAGGCGGAACGCGCACCCGCGCGATAACGCAGCGCCTCCTCGGCGGGCGGGAAGGCCAGCACGAAGCTGTCCCCCTCGCGCAGGGAAGCCGCTTCCCCGCCGCGGGGCATGGAGAAGCTGAGCATGGGGTTTCGCTTGATGTTCAGCCAGGTGAACCACTCGGTGAGCTGAAGCGTAAAGCCCTGCGCGGTCTTCATGCACAGCACGCAGGGGCTGCGGGGCGGGGCATTGCCGAAGGCATCGGTAACGGAAATGGGGTTCATGTGCGCTCCTTCAAACATAAAAGGCGCGTCCCGGAAAGCCCGTGTGTGCAGGCTTCCACGGGACGCTTAAACTATCTTGTGGAATGATTACTATAAAGGCTGACGCCTTTATAGGTATTTTTGAATGTGCGAAATCCTCGCCGCTCACGCGGCAACCGGATTTCATGCACATGTAAATCCCCATGAATCAGCTTTTATTCATTGTGGCGAGGCTTGCCGCATGGGGATTTACTTCTTTGCTTTTTTGAGCAGCGGCATGTAGATGGGGCTGAGCAGCATCAGGATGCAGATGCTCATCACGACAGCCGCGATGGGAGTGCCGAACAGCCCGCCGAAGATCTTGGCCATGATATCGCTGAAGGTCATGGGCTGGGTAATGACGTGTGCGCCCTGGAAGGCCAGGGAGAAGTGCTGCTCGCACATGCCGCCGAGCACGAGACCGAGAACGATAGCCGCGGAGTTGAGGTGCATGTACTTGACGATGATGCCGAAAACGCCCGCGATGACCATGACCTTGACGCCGACAAAGCCGCCCTCAGAGTAGGAGCCGATGGTCGCGAGAAGGAGGATGATCGGTCCAAGGTAGTAGTACGGGATCGCCAGGATCTGCGCAAACACCTTTGCAATGCCGATGGCGACGATAACCATGAGGATGTTGGTGATGATCATGGTGATAAAGGTGGCGGACAGGTACTCCGGCTGGTTGGTCAGGAGCAGGGGGCCCATCTGCACGCCCTTGAGGGCCAAAGCGGAAGCCATGACGGCAGCCGCGTTGCCGCCGGGGATGCCCAGGCAGAGCAGCGGGACCATCGCGCCGCCGGTGGCGGAGTTGTTTGCGGCTTCGGAGGCGGCAATGCCGTCGATGATGCCGGTGCCGAACTTCTCGGGGTACTTGGAGAGCTTGTTCTCCATGGTGTAGCACATGAAGGAGGCGATGGTCGCGCCGGCGCCGGGCAGGATGCCGACGACCGTGCCCACGACGGAGCAGCGCAGCAGGACCCACTTGATGCCCCACATCTCTTTCAGGCTGGGCATCTTGGTGTTGACCTTGCCCTTGGTGCCGCCCACACCGTCATCGGCGGAGAGGCGCTTCTTGGCGTTGGTCTGCTTCAGAACCTCAGTCACTGCGAAGAGGCCGATCAGCACAGGGATCATCTCCATGCCGGACAGCAGGTTGACCTGGCCGAAGGTCAGACGGGCAACGCCCGCCATGGGGTCCTGACCGATGCAGGCCAGCAGCAGGCCGAGAAGGCCGGAAATGATGGTAGTGAGGATGTGATCGGTGTCGAGCACGACCAGGATCGAAAGGCCCAGGAAGGTGATGGCGAACAGGTCGCCCTGACCGAAGGCCAGCGCCGCCTTGGCGAGGGGCTCGGACAGCAGGAACATGACCAGAGCGGAGAACAAGCCGCCGACCGCGGAGGCGATCAGCGCCACGCCCAGAGCCTTGCCGGCTTCGCCGCGCTGGGCCATGGGATAACCGTCAAAGGTGGTGGGAGCCGAAGACGGCACGCCGGGGATCTTGAAGAGGATCGCCGTGATGGAGCCGCCGGTAATCGACGAGCAGTAGATCGCGACGAGGAAGACGATGGCGGGCACAGGGCCCATGGTGTAGGTGAAGGTGAGGCCCAGAGCCACGGCCATGGTGGCCGATACGCCGGGCAGGGCGCCGAAGATGGTGCCCAGGATGATGGCCAGAACGACCATCAGGAACATACTGCCGCCGCCCCAGACTGCGCTAAGGCCGGAAGCAAACATTTGACCCATACTCATGTTTCAATTCCTCCTTAGAACAGATTTTCCAGGAACAGGGCAAAGCTGCGCAGGAAGGGGATCTCGCCGCGAGGCAGCGTCACATCCAGCAGGCCGCTGAACAGAACATGCATCAAAAGCGCCACAATGCAGGAGATAAGCGCCATGCGCCAGACCTTCTTCTCGCCGAGCAGCAGGCCGTAGGCAAACATGGTGAGCGCGGCGGTGACGACAAAGCCGAGCAGCTCCAGCAGCATGGCCGCGGCGGCAAGGATGATCATGCCGAGGAACATCTTGGACTTGAAGAACTCCACGCTGTTCTTGCAGAACTTGGAGAAGGTGAAGTCGGGGTTGCCCTTGTTCTTCCTGATGATCTTGTAGATATTGACCGCAATGCAGATCAGAAGCAGGATAATGATGGCCTTCGGCCAGGCGCTGGGGTGGATGACGTTGGGGTTTTTCAGATAGCTCTTGGGGATCTTGGCCTCGATGACGTGTGTGAAGTAAGAGAATACCAGGAACACGAACAGGCCGACGTTGCAGATAAGCTCAAACAAAGGGCGTCAGCTCCTTTTATGTTGAATTCAAGAAAACGGGGAAGAGGGTCCTCTTCCCCGTTCGGTTTTGCCGGGTTATTCGATTGAAGAATCAGGCGAGATCGTCGTAATCCTTCTCCAGGGTCTCCTGCTCGAACATGTAGTCGCGCAGATCCTTGTACTCGCTCAGGCAGAAGGCCTGCAGCTCCTCACCGGGAGCAGGAACTTCGCGCTGGTCGTAAGCGGCGTTCTTGGTGAATTCCTTCCAGGTAGCGTCCTCACGGCACTTCTCGATGGCAGCAACGATCTGGTCGATGGCGCCCTGGGGGGTGCCCTTCTTGGCGAAGATGGCGCGCCAGGGACCGGCGTAGGAGTCGATGCCCAGCTCAG
>JBGUQD010000038.1:0-2657 GCA_045130755.1 Candidatus Limivicinus sp.
ATGGGCTGCATCATCCCGTCCTCCACAATGAGCGCGCCCTCGTCCCCGAAGGCAGGCACAGAAAGGGACAGCAGCATCAAAAGCGCGAGTGTCGGGCCGAGAAGAAATTTTCCCCACCGCCCGGCAGCTTTTTGCCTGTTCGTCATTGAAACATTCCTCCACAAATTGTTTTCCTTATTATACCACAACATTCTATGGATTAAAGCATAAAAATTCTGCGCCGCGCGATTCCGGACCGACCGGTTATCCTTCGGCTGCGCTTGACTTTCCGGGAAAGCACAATTATAATAATACAAACATCGTGTGCTTATTGCGCACCGATATGGCGGACAAGACTGAAATTACGGAGGGATTTCTATGAATAACACCAAGGCGTTCGATCGCGGCGCCGTTATTTTCCGGGAAGGCGATCCCGGCGACTGCATGTATGAGCTGGAAAGCGGCGGCATTGGCATCTATCACGATTACGGCGGCCCCAATGAAAAGCAGATCGCCACGCTCTACAACAGCAGCGACATCAAGGTGTTCGGCGAGATGGGTCTGCTGGAGCATGCACCCCGTTCAGCCACGGCGGTCGTTCTGGAAAAGGACACCATCCTTACCCGTGTCTCCGAGGCGGACTTCAACGCCTATTTCGAGAAAAACCCTGTCAAGGTGCTGGATCTCATGCAGCAGATGTGCAACCGCCTGAGAAGAACCACACAGGATTACATCGACGCTACCCACACCGTATATGATACCGTGGAAACTGAGAAGAAGGGCGGCGTCAAGAGCAAGTCCCTGCTTGACAAACTCAATGAGCTCTGTGAGTTCTACAGCAACTACAACCCCTATTTCTGAGCGGAGGAGGAGCAGCAATGAAGGAGATTACATTCAACAAGGATCAGGTCATCTTCCGCCAGGGAGAGTTCGGCAGCGCCATGTATGACGTCCTCAGCGGCGAGATCGGCATTTACACGGACTACCAGGGCGCGGATGAGAAACAGATCGCCGTCATCAAGGCGGGCGAGGTCCTCGGCGAGATGGGTCTGATTGAGGTCTATCCCCGTTCTGCCACCGCCGTTGTCCTCACAGACGGCACTGTAGTCATCGAACTGAAAGAGGACGATCTGCGCGCCTACCTTCAGGACAAGCCCGAAAAGCTCCTGCAGGTCATGCGCCAGCTCAGCAGCCGCATCCGGGAGACGACTGAGAAATATGTGGACGTGTGCCGCGCCGTCAGCGATCGCCGCCGCGCACAGAGCGATCTCAACTTCTACGCGGATCAGTACAGCAACTACTGGTATTGATCGATACAGAAAGCCAAACGCCGAGGGGCTTTTTCCCCTCGGCGTTTGTGTGACGGTCGTGTGACAGTGCATATGATATCATGACTCTGCATCCGTTAAACCAGAAAAAGGAGAGACAGTATATGAGCGATCTGAACAGAAAGAGCATGGCCCTGGACGATGAGGAGCTTGCATCCGTTGCGGGCGGCGTCGGTGATGTGATGCTCACCGGCTCGGGCAGCTTCATGTCCAACACCGGCACCAGCCTCAACATCGTGGTCAACTGGTACGCCGGGGTCGACAACTTTGGCAACCGCGGCCTGATGGTGGTCGTCGGCGCGACCTCCGGCAATCTCATGGCCAGCGCCATCGCCAACAGCGTGGAGCTGAACGTCAACGGCATGATGTACGCCGCGTCCAACAACGCCATCAACTACATGGGCGGAGCCATGACCACCAATACCCTTGCCACCTTTACCATCCCCAACGTCTACGGCACGGTGTCCATCACCGCCTCCTGGCGCTTCAACGGCACCTACGGCGGCGTGCCCATCGGCAGTATTGTCGCCAGCGGCTACGCAAACGTGTGAGCCCGGGCTGAGAAAGGGAGCGCTTTCGCGCTCCCTTTTTTCAGCCCGATTTTCCATATCCTATGTCTGAAAAAGTGCTTGCAAAATGATGGGAAATGATGTAATAATATTGTGATGCTTGTGTGACAGAGCAGGTGCTATCCTATACCCGACATAAAAAAGGGAGAGGAGCAATTAAAAAATGAGCAATGAAAATGATCTGAGAGCCCGCCTGGTACCGGCTGTCTGCACTCAGTGCGGCGCGGCGCTGGAAGTAGACCCCACGCAGGAGGCGGCGGTCTGCAAATACTGCAACACCCCGTTTATCGTGGATAAGGCCATTCAGAATTACAACATACAGCAGGCGAAGATCGATCATGTCGACAATGTCACCATCGACATGAAGGGCACCGCCGATTCCTTCTTCGGCTTCCTCGGCAAGCAGATGAGCGAGAGCAGGGAAGTCCGGCGTGAGGAGCGCCGCGAATGGCGGGCTCAGAGCCACGAAGAGAGTATGGTCTTTATGAAGATCTTCATGTACATGATGATCGGCATGTTTGCGCTTGGCGCCATCTGGTTTATCATCATGCAGATCAAGGGCGACAACGGCGCCGACGTCCCGGAGAGCGAGCCGACGGCCATCGTCGAGACCATGCCGGAGAGCAGCCCGAACAACGCCGAGGGCTTCAGCTTTGAGTTCCATACCGGGACAGGAAATTAAACAGTATATTCGCCGAATTCCGACTGAATATAAATCATCTTTGTTATAATTGGAGGATAATCCTATGAAAAACATCACCAAGAGAATCGTAGCCCTCGT
>JBGUQD010000039.1:0-4591 GCA_045130755.1 Candidatus Limivicinus sp.
GGCGCTGCTGTCAACATTGAAAAGTACAACGAAAAGTTTGAAGATATGGCCGGCGCCAAGGCCAACAACAAGAACCTCCGTTCCGGCGGCGGCGGCACCAAGGAAAAGATCGGCAGCAAATCCAAACAGCAGCGTCCCAACAGCGCCCAGGCGGCATCTACAAAGCGCCGCCAGGAAGAGCGCAACAAGATGAACCGCCTGCAGCTTGAGATCGCGAAGAAGCAGCCCCTCAAAGTGCAGATCCCGGACGAGATCAGCGTGGGCGAACTTGCTTCCCGCATGAAAAAAACTGCAGCCGAGGTCATCAAGCAGCTCATGAAGATGGGCGTTTTTGCTTCCGTGTCCGAAATCATCGACTACGATACAGCAGCTCTGGTCGCCATGGAGCTCGGCTGCAAGGTGGAGAAGGAAGTCATCGTCACCGTTGAAGAACGCCTCATCGATGACTCTGCCGACAAGGAAGAAGACCTCGTTCCCCGCGCACCCGTTGTTGTGGTCATGGGCCACGTTGACCACGGCAAGACTTCGCTGCTTGACTACATCCGCCATGCAAACGTCGTCTCCGGTGAGGCCGGCGGCATCACCCAGCATATCGGCGCATACACCGTTGAGATTAACGGCAGCCCCATTACTTTCCTCGATACTCCGGGCCATGAGGCTTTTACCTCCATGCGTGCCCGCGGCGCCATGGTCACCGATATCGCCATCCTTGTTGTTGCGGCGGATGACGGCATCATGCCCCAGACCGTAGAGTCCATCAACCACGCCAAGGCCGCCAATATCCCGGTGGTCGTGGCCATCAACAAGATGGATACGGTCGGCGCCAATCCCGAGCGCATCAAGCAGCAGCTCACCGAGTATGATCTGGTCAGTGAGGAGTGGGGCGGCGACACCATTATCTGCCCGATCTCCGCAAAGACCGGCATGGGCATTGACAACCTGCTCGAAAACCTGGTCGTCCTGGCCGAGGTGCAGGAACTCAAGGCCAACCCGAACCGTGCCGCCCGCGGCGCCGTCATTGAGGCTCGTCTTGATAAGGGCCGCGGCCCCATCATGACCGTGCTGGTTCAGAACGGCACCCTGCATCTGGGCGACATCATCATCGCAGGTTCCAGTGTAGGCCGTGTACGCACAATGGTGGACGACAAGGGCCGCCGCGTGACCGAGGCCGGGCCCTCCACCCCTGTTGAGATTTCCGGTATGGACTCCGTCCCCAGTGCGGGCGATACCTTCAACGCCGTCTCCGACGAGCGCATGGCCAGACAGCTTGCCGAGGAGCGCAAGATCTCCAGCGCCAGCAATGCCCTGGCCGGCACAAAGAAGGTAAGCCTCGACGATCTGTTCAGCCAGATCCAGGCGGGCGAGATGAAGAACCTCAACATCATCGTCAAGGCCGACGTGCAGGGCTCAGCCGAGGCGGTCAAGGCTTCTCTTGAGAAGATCTCCAACGAGGAGGTCCAGGTCAAAGTCATCCACAGCGCCGTCGGTGCCATCAACGAGTCCGACGTCATGCTGGCCGCGACTTCCGGTGCTATCATTGTCGGCTTCAATGTCCGTCCGGACAACGCCGCCCGCGACAGCGCCGCCAGAAGCAAAGTCGATATGCGCATGTACCGCGTCATCTACGACTGCATCAATGAGATCGAGGATGCCATGAAGGGCATGCTCACGCCCAAGTTCAAGGAAGTCATCATCGGCCACGCCGAGGTGCGCGAGACCTACAAGGTTTCCAAGATCGGCACCGTCTGCGGCTGCTATTGCACCGACGGCAAGATCCAGCGCGGCTGCGAGGTGCGTGTCCTGCGAGACAACATCGTCATTCACGAGGGCGAGCTTGCGTCTCTGCGCCGTTTCAAGGACGACGTCAAGGAAGTCGCAAGCGGCTACGAGTGCGGCATGCAGGTCGAGAAGTTCAACGACATCAAGGTCGGCGACGTGATCGAGTGCTTCGTTATGGAGCAGATCAACTGATTTTCGGCTATTCAAAAGAATTGCTCGGGAAACTCAATTTGAGATTCCCGAGCAGTTCTTTTTATTCAACTACAAACTTGTTGCATAGACCGTGACTTCCCGTGAGTATTCCTCCGAATGGGAGCCCGGAGACGAGCCGTATTATCCGGTCAACGACGAGTAGAAAACAGCCGATTTTTTATTATAACCACTTTTTCCTTTTGAACAGGATCAGGCAGTAAGCGACGATTGCGACGCTTAAAGCTATGACCGCGGGGTAGCCGAAACGCCATTCCAATTCCGGCATATAACGGAAATTCATCCCGTACCATCCGGCAATGAGCGTCAGGGGCATGAAGATCGTCGTAATGACCGTGAGCAGCGTCATGATCCTGTTCTGACGCACGCCCAGCTGTGCGTCGTAAAGGTCTCTGACCTGCATCGCGTAATCAAGCAGGGAAGCCGCAGAGCTGTGCCGCCGCGTCATATAGTTCATAAACAGGTGGATATAGCGAAGATTCTCTTCCCGGAAGAAACCGTTTTCGTTCTCTTCCAGCTCCTGCGTCATGTCAATGATCTGCTCATAGTGTACCAGCAGCCTGCGGAGGTCGCTTCGGATTTCGTTGACACGTGCCAGATCCTCCTGACCCTGAGAGGAAAGGATGGTATCTTCGATCTGACTCAGCTCATCTTCATAGCGCTCCAGGATCGACAGATCGTGATCCACGATCTGCTCCAGAAAATCATGCAGGAAGCGTTCCAGGCTCGGCTCCCGCCAGCGCTTTGTGCGGCGGATGACCTGGATCATCTGTTCCGCTTTGCCGCTGTCATCGATGAATACGATGCCCTTTTCATCCAGAGCAAAGGCGAAGCAGAATTCGTTTTCTTTCAAATTGCTCCGATCCGGAATCTGAAAGGTCCCGGTCAGCGAGTCGAAGTTGACCTCGGCCTTTGTGTTGTGTATATTCCGCGCGTCAAGATCCAGCTCGATGCCCATATCGAAGCTCTCCCGTTCGCGCTCCCATTCAGGCGTCGTCAATATCACAGCGTACTGCATGGCCTTCCTGTCAAAAATGTCAGCCTTTGAACAGGGCTGGACGGTTTCCGCCAACAGATAATAGCTCATAGATCTGTCTCCTTTTTCTGATTTATCATTCTTCCTGCTTTATTTTGCTCCCGTTCGAACCGTTAAGCGGGCCGCTTGATCTCCGCCTCCCGGCAGATCTCTGTTACCCGGATCTTGTCGAGTTTTTTTTCACCAGCAATCGCTTCATCGCCGCCGCGAAACACAGCTTTGTTCGCTCCGCCATGCGCCGCTCCGATCTTACAGAATACTTTTTTACGGTTTTATTGCTGAATTATACTTCCGTATGCGGAAACACGCAAGACTGTTTATCGGGATAAAGGTAGGAAAAACGTGAAAGAAAAGACGGATCTTGCCATTTCTAACACTGGCTGAAAACCGCTGCTCGGAACGCTTTTTCGATTTGCCTGCCTGACGGGCGCAAAAAAGGGACGCGGTGCCAATCAGACACGCGTCCCGAAACAGTTGCTGCAGGAGAATCACTCCTCGCCCATGGCGACCTTGTGGGACTTGAAGGCATTGCCCTTTGCAATCTGTCAATCACCGTTCGACCGCTGCGCCGCCGGTTTTGCAGCCGGGAGAAAGACCACACGAAGGGCCATAAGGAATATTGTCGCCCGCATTTGCAATTATGCAGCTTTTTTATTCCCGCAATGAGGTTTTAGAACAGATTATTCGTGGTTGTACAACATACTGCAATGGAGTATAATAAACAAAATGTTTAACATAGCAATGAGGAAAATATCATGCGGCATAAAACCCGGGAGGTAAAAATGAGCATACAAATCGAAAAAAAGCTCGGTTTTGGAACGATGCGCTTGCCGATGACCAATCCCGAAGACCTCAAAAGCATTGACCTTGAACAGTTCAAACGCATGGCCGACACGTATATGGAACGCGGCTTCTGCTACTTTGACACAGCCTATCCCTATCATGAGGGGTATTCGGAAGAGGCCGTGCGTCAATGTGTGGTGGAACGACATCCCCGCGATAGCTTCCTGCTTGCTGACAAGATGCCCATCGTCCAGGTGAAAGCGGCCGCAGATTACGAGCGCTTCTTTGCAGAACAACTGCGCCGCTGCGGCGTTAAGTATTTTGACGTGTATCTCCTCCATAATCTGGGGAGGGACAGGTACCCGAATACCGTAAAGTTCGGCGGGTTTGAGTTTTTGAAGCGACTGAAAGAGCTGGGACTTGCGAGGAATATCGGTTTCTCTTTCCACGATGACGCTCAGACCCTGGATCAAATTCTCACGGAACACCCCGAAGTCGATGTCGTGCAGCTGCAGATCAACTATCTTGACTGGAACGGAGCAGTGGCTCAGTCGGGCAAATGCTATGAAACAGCAAAGCGTCACGGGAAGGACGTGATCGTAATGGAGCCGGTCAAGGGAGGGCAGCTGGCAAAGCTGCCGAGCTCCGCGATGGCGCTGTTCACGGAATTCTATGGCTCGGCGGCACCGTCTCCTGCCAGCCTTGCGATTCGCTATGCCGCGTCTCTGGATCAGGTGAAGGTTGTCCTCAGCGGTATGAGTACATATGAACAGGTGTGTGATA
>JBGUQD010000040.1:0-30631 GCA_045130755.1 Candidatus Limivicinus sp.
CGGTATTCTGCTTTATTATATATGTATGATACCATATTCCGAGCTCCGCTTCAACATGGCATTTTACCGAAATATGTTAATTCTTTCTGTCATATTTCACAGTAACTCAAATATTTTAATCAATTTTGTTTCAATTTTTGAATTTCTCTATGCCATCTTTCTCCCATGTCTTGACATTTTGTCTGTCCCTGCTTGAGAAATCGTTGACAGTACCGGCAAGAAACGATAGAATAAAGTCAAACTGGATTTCTGCGATTTACTGTTCTTAACATATTAAACATCGGAGGGAACTGCCATGGATAAACAGGGATGGGCGAGTGAATTTCAAGCCCGCTTTGAGAACCATGAGGAGGAGCTGCGCTGGCTCTTCATGGAGCTCTACCACAACGATGAGCAGGCCTATGACTATTTTGTCGGCATGCTCAAGCGCGCATATGACGAGCGCAGCGAGGATCTGCGCGAGATCGACCGGCGCAGACTTGCAGACCCCGACTGGTACAAGGGCAACAACCTTGTCGGCATGCTGATGTATGTTGACTGCTTTGCCGGTACGCTCGAAGGCGTGCGTGAAAAGCTCGATTACATTGAGGAGAGCGGCGTCAACTACCTGCACCTGATGCCCCTGCTGGAAAGCCCCGTGGGCCGCAGCGACGGCGGCTACGCGGTGTCGGACTTCCGCAAGGTCCAGCCCGCGCTCGGCACGATGGAGGATCTGGCCGCCCTCGCCGCCGACTGCCACAGCCGTGATATCGCCGTCTGCCTCGACTTCGTGATGAACCACACCAGTGAGGACCACGAATGGGCAAAGCGTGCACGGGCCGGCGAGAAGGAGTTTCAGGACCGATACTTCTTCTACGACAGCTGGGACATTCCCCGCGAGTTTGAAAAGACCGTGCCCCAGGTCTTCCCCACCACCGCACCCGGCAACTTCAGCTGGTGTGATGAGGCGGGCAAGGTGGTCATGACCACCTTCTACCCCTATCAGTGGGACTTGAACTATGCAAACCCCGTCGTGTTTAACGACATGACGGAGAACATGCTTTACCTCTGCAATCAAGGCGTGGATATCATCCGCCTTGACGCGGTGCCCTATATCTGGAAGCAGCTCGGCACCAACTGCCGCAACCTCCCCCAGGTGCACTCGCTGGTGCGCATGATGCGCATGGTGTGCGAAATTGTATGCCCGTCCTGCCTGCTGCTGGGTGAGGTCGTCATGGAGCCGAGCAAGGTCGTCCCCTACTTCGGCAGCGTCGAAAAGCCAGAGTGTCACCTGCTGTATAACGTCACCACCATGGCCAGCACCTGGCACACCGTGGCCACCAAGAACGTGCGCCTGCTGCAGCACCAGCTGGGCCAGGTCTTCGCCCTGCCGCGGCAGTATACTTTCTTAAACTACCTCCGCTGCCATGACGATATCGGCTGGGGCCTCGACTACGGCTTCCTCGCCCGCTTCGGTGCGGAGGAGGGCGAGCACAAGCGTTTCCTCAACGACTATCTCACCGGCAAGTGGTGGGGCAGCCCCGCAAGAGGCGAGCTCTACAACGACGATCCCCGCCTGCGCGACGCGAGACTCTGCGGCACCACCGCATCGCTCTGCGGTCTGGAATCCGGGCGCTACGAAAACAACGCGGGCAAGATCGAGTGGGCCTCCCGCCTCGACATCATGCTCCACGCTTACATGTTCACCCTGAGCGGCATCCCCGTTCTGTACAGCGGCGACGAGATCGGCCAGCAAAACGACTACTCCTACCACAACGATCCCAACAAAGCCGCCGACAGCCGCTACCTCCACCGCGGCAAGATGGACTGGGCAGCCGCCGAAAACCGCGGCGATCCCGAGACTGTGGAGGGCAAGCTTTTCTCCTCCATCACCTTCCTTGAAAAGCTCCGCGCGGCCCACCGGGTCTTCATGGCCGGGGCCGACACGTGGCTCCTGCTGACCGGGGACGACGGCGTGCTCGGCATCGGGCGCTACTATCAGGGTGAAAAGCTCGCCGCGTTCTTTAACTTCTCCGAATATGAGCACTGGGCGCCCCTGAACACGCCGGGCGAGTTTACCGATCTGCTCACCGGCGAGGCCGTGCAGTACGGCGGCGTGATGCTGCCCCCCGGCGGCTTTGCGTGGCTCATCTGCGACTTTGGAACGGAGGGATCGCGATAATTCGATTGAAAACGCGGTTTTCAATCGAGGCACTCGCGCTTGCGTCAGAAGAAGCTCGCGTCACTCTGTTTTCGTCAAGCGTGACGAAAACGCCGTTCTGCTCCCTCCTTCTTCCTTACCAAAATCAAAGCCAATGCTTTGATTTTGAGAGGAAAACGGAAGGAACGAATATGGAGCTTTCGCCCTTAGGCGGAAGCGGAATGGAGTGAGTTTCGTTTGACGACGGCGCGAGGGTTCGCTTTGCTCACCTAAGGTGTTTTTGCCGAGGCGAAGCCCCGCCAAAAACGAATCTAAATCTCATCAGTCATTTATGAAGGGGTTTTATAAGTGAATAAAAAACTGATCTTTCTGGACATAGACGGGACCTTGACCTCTCCCGGCAGCAACGTCCCGCCGGAGAGCGCGCTGAAAGCCATTGAAGCTGCGCGCGAGGCAGGTCACAAGGTTTTTCTCTGCACCGGGCGCAACTACGACATGCTCTCTCCCCTGCTCAGGTACAACTGCTTTGACGGCGCGGTGGCAAGCTCCGGCGGCTACGTCTTCTACGGGGACGAGGTGCTGTACGACTGCCCCATGACCGAAGAGCAGAAGGACACCGCCCTGCGGCTTTTCAAGGAAAACGGCGTCTTCCGCACGGTCGAAGCCGTGGACGGCAGCTTTTGCGACGAGGGGCTCTCCGATTTCCTCAATGAATCTTCCGGCGGCAACAGCGAGCTTGTGCGCTGGCGCAAAGCGCTGGAGTCCGACCTCGGCATACGCCCCATGGCGGAGTATGACGGGCGGCCCATCTACAAGGTCGTGTTCATGTGCAAGGACGTAAGCCAGCTCGCCCCGGCCATTGAGGCGTTGGAGAAGGACTTCTTCTTCCTCGTGCAGGATATGGCCGCGGCCAACTGCTTGAACGGCGAGCTTGTCAACCGCAAGTTTGACAAGGGCCTCGGCGTGCGCCGCGTGTGTGAGGCGCTGGGCTATGACATTGCCGACACCGTGGGCTTCGGCGACAGCATGAACGATCTCGAGATGATCGAGACCGTGGGCACCTCCGTCTGCATGGCAAACGGCAGCCCCAAGCTTCAGAAGATGAGCGACATCGTCTGCCCCGCCGTGGAAGAAGACGGTCTGGCCAAGGCGTTCAGGGATCTGGGCCTGTGCTGAGCAGCACGTCTCTCCTTAGTTAACATAATGGGAAAAATGAGGCTGTTCCTTTCCGGGTGCAGCCTCGTTTTTTTGTTTATTATCTACAAAAACGAGGGGTGATTTTTTACTTCGCTTTTTTGTTCTTTCTTGCCTTTGATATTTATTTGTTGTATTATATCTTTGTAAGGCACGGCCGTCCTTTGGACGGCCGCGATTTGAGAAAACGGATTATAAAGGAGAATTTCTATGGCACTTGATTATCGCAAATGCGCTGAAGAGATTGCCGCCAACATAGGCGGAGGATCGAACGTGATCAGCGCTGCGCACTGCGCCACCCGACTGAGGCTCGTTATCGCGGATAACAGCAAGGTCAACAAAGAAGCGCTGGAGAACGTGGACGGCGTCAAGGGCATGTTTGAATCCAACGGACAGCTCCAGCTCATCATCGGCACCGGCACCGTCAACAAGGTCTATGACGAGTTTCTCGCCGTCACCGGCGCCACCGCCGCCTCAAAGGCCGATGTCAAGGCCGCCGCAGCCTCCCGCATGCCCCTGTGGAAGAAGATCCTCAAGACCCCCGGCGACGTGTTCGTCCCCATCCTGCCCGCCATCGTGGCCTCCGGTCTGATGATGGGTATTGTCGAAGCCATCCCGAAATTCTGGCCCGCCTTCGGCCAGAGCGACTGGTTCTCCTTCCTGGACCTGGTTGCGAACACCGCGTTCGCTCTGCTGCCTGTTCTGGTCGCCATCTCCTCCGCCCGCGTCTTCGGCGGCAACATTTTCCTCGGCGCCGTCATCGGCATCATGATGGTCCACCCCGCGCTCATCAACGCCTGGACCGTCGGCAACTACGCCCCCGGCGAGATCCCCGTCTGGCACCTGTTCTTCTTTAAGGTACAGCAGGTCGGCTATCAGGGCCACGTCATCCCGGTAATCCTAGCGGTACTGCTGATGTGCACGGTCGAAAAATGGCTGCACAAGCATGTGCCCGAAATGATCGACCTCTTCGTCACCCCGCTGTGCACCGTTCTCATCACCGCCTTCGTCACCTTCACCATCATCGGACCCATCTTCTCCGTATTTGAAAGCTGGGTGCTCGTCGGTGCCGAGAAGCTCATCACCATCGGCCACGGCGTAGGCGCCGCCGTCATGGGCGCGATCTACCCGCTCACCGTCGTCATGGGCCTGCACCACATGTACAACGTCATCGAGGCCGGCATGATCTCCTCCTCCGGCGTCAACTTCTGGATGCCCATCGCTTCCGCGGCAAACTTCGCCCAGTTCGGCGCCTGCTTGGCCGTGGCTCTCAAGGTCAAGAACCAGAAAACCAAATCCGTGGCTCTGCCCTCCTCCCTCTCCGCATCCCTGGGCATCACCGAGCCCGCCATCTTCGGTATCAACTTCCGCTTCATGAAGCCCTTTGTCGCCGGCATGATCGGCGGCGCGGTCGCCTCCTTCTTCGCCACCTGGATGCACGGCACCAACGCCGAGGGCGAGATTGTGAAGTTCGGCGCCACCACCTATGGTGTCACCGGTATCCCCGGCATCCCCGCTGTCAATAACGTCCCCATGTACATCATTGAGCTGTGCATCGCTGCCGGCATCGCCTTCGCCATCACCTGGTTCATCTGGAAAGAAGACGCGCCCGCCAAGAAGGCCGCGCCCGCTCCCGCCGAGCCCGCAAAGGATATGCCCGTTGTCGTGCGCTGCGCTGCCGGTGAGCTCAAGCAGCCCGTGGAAGGCAAGGTCATCGACCGCGAGGCCATCCCCGACGAGACCTTCGCCACCGGCATCCTCGGTGACGGCATCGGCGTCGAGCCCACGAGCGGCACGGTTGTGGCCCCGTTCGACGGCACTGTCACCTCTGTCTTTGACACCAAGCACGCGATCACCCTCGAGAAGGACGGCATGGAGGTTCTGATCCACATCGGCGTCAACACCGTCAACATGAACGGCGACGGCTTCACCGCCTATGTTGCCGAGGGCGACGAGGTCAAGGCCGGTCAGCGTCTGCTGGGCTTTGACAGCGCCAAAATCAAGGCCGCCGGCTACAGCGACTGCGTCGTCATGCTGCTGACCAACTCCGACGATCTCGAAGGCGTCGAGTGCGGACTTAAGTAATTCGATTGAAAACGCAGAATTTGAGTAATCTCTCATACAAATACTATTCATTATGGAGGAACCAACATGAAATCTTTTGATTACGTCATCACCGATCCTGTGGGCATCCACGCCCGTCCCGCCGGCATCCTGGTCAAGGAAGTCAAGAACTACAAGGACTCCGTCATCACCCTCGCAAAGGGTGAGAAGAGCGTCAACCTGCTCAAGCTGATGGCCCTCATGCAGATGGGCATCAAGCAGGGCGATAAAGTCACCGTCAGCGTTGAGGGCGGCGACGAGGAAGCCGTCTGCGCCAAGATCGAAGAGTTCTTCAAGGCCAACCTGTAATACTAAGACTTATAAGATACGCCTGCCCCAGCGACAGGCGTATCTTTCTATGATGAAGGGAGTTTTTTATTATGATTTCCATTCAGGGCAAGGGCGTATCCACCGGCGTGGCCGCAGGCCCCCTCTATTTCTATCAGCGTGCCAAGAGCACCATCCACCGTTATGAGGTAGCCGACGCAGAGTCCGAATGGGCCCGCTTCAAAGCCGCCCAGGCCAAGGCCATCGAGCAGCTCGGCGTGCTGGCCGAGAAGGCCCGCGAGGAAGCCGGCGACGAGGCCGCCATGCTCTTTGAGACCCACCAGCTCATGGCAGAGGATCTCGACTACGAAGAGGCCATCGAGGAACTCATCAAGGACGCAAAGCAGAACGCCGAGGCCGTGGTGACCGATGTCGCTGCCCAGTTCGCCGAGATGTTTGCCTCCATGGACGACAGCTACATGCAGGCCCGCGCCGCCGACGTGAAGGACGTCTCTTCCCGCATCATCGGCATCCTCTCCGGCGTTGTGCAGGGCGGCATCGACTCCGATGTGCCCGTCATCCTCGCTGCCGACGATCTGGCTCCCTCCGAGACCGTGCAGCTTGACAAGTCCAAGATCCTGGGCTTCATCACCGCGGGCGGCTCCGGCTCCAGCCACACCGCCATCCTCGCGCGCACCATGGGCATACCCGCCATCATCGGCGTGGGCGACCAGCTCAAGCCCGAATATGAGGGCCGCGAGGTCATCGCCGACGGCGGCACCGGCAATGTGGTCATCGATCCCGACGAGCCTACCCGCGACCGCCTGATGGCAAAGCGCGCCGAGCTCATCAAACGCCAGGAGCTCCTGAACCAGCTCAAGGGTCTTCCCAACGAGACCAAAGACGGCAGGAGCGTGCGCATCTACTGCAACATCGGCAACCCCGAAGACGTGCACGCGGTGCTCGAAAACGACGGCGCCGGCATCGGCCTGTTCCGCTCCGAGTTCCTCTACCTCAACTGCGACGATTATCCCACCGAGGATTACCAGTTTGAGGCCTATAAGAAAGTCCTTTCCGACATGGGCGGCAAGGAAGTCGTCATCCGCACGCTGGACATCGGCGCCGACAAGATGATCGAGTACTTTAAGCTGCCGAAGGAAGAGAACCCCGCCCTCGGCAACCGCGCCCTGCGCATCTGCCTCAACCGCCCCGAGATCTTCCACACTCAGCTTAGAGCCCTGTACCGCGCCTCCGCTTACGGCCGCCTCTCCATCATGTTCCCGATGGTCACCTCCGTCTGGGAGGTCAAGGAGGCCAAGAAGATGTGCGAGCAGGTCAAGGCCGAGCTCACTGCGGAGGGCATCCCCTACTCCGACGAGGTGGACGTGGGTATCATGATCGAGACCCCCGCCGCCGCCGTCATCAGCGACAGGCTGGCAAAGGTCGTCGACTTCTTCTCTATCGGCACGAACGACCTCACCCAGTACACCCTGGCCTGCGACCGCCAGAACAACGACCTGGGCCGCTTCTTCAACGCCCATCACCCCGCCGTTCTCCGCCTCATCAAGATGGTGGCCGAGAACGCCCACAAGGAGGGCATCTGGTGCGGCATCTGCGGCGAGCTGGGCGCAGACCTTGAGCTGACAGAGACCTTCCTGTCCATCGGTGTGGACGAGCTGTCCGTCTCCCCGCGCGCCGTACTCCCGCTCAGGCAGAAGGTGCGCGAGACCACCGTTGCCGACGTGCAGGATAAGCTGGTCGGCAATCTCATGAGCGACGAGAACGACATCTGATTTCCGTTTCATATATGAGCCGCCGTTTTTGCGGCGGCTCATTTCCATGTATCTATGAAATTTATCGTCTTTTCCGATTCCCATGGGGTTTCGGACAATATGATCCGGGCTGTCAAGCTGGAAAAACCCGATCTGTGCTTTTACCTCGGCGACGGGGAACGTGATCTCAGCACCCTGCAAAACCGCTTCCCGCAGCTTCCGGTCAATGCGGTGCGCGGCAACTGCGATGTATTTTCTTCCCTGCCCAGAGCCATGATCTGCGCAGCGGGCGGACTCAAAATCTTTCTGACCCACGGGCATCTCTACGGCGTCAAGCACGATCCGATCTATCGGGAACTGTGCGAGGCGGCGCTGGAAGCGGACGCGGACGTGGTGCTCTTCGGCCACACCCATGAACCGTTTCGGGATTTCACCATGGGCATGCACCTGCTTAACCCCGGCAGCATCGGCCCCACCACGCGGCCCAGCTACGGTCTGATCCGCACAGGCGGGGAACAGACTGAGACTGAAGTCGTTTTCCTGGCAAAAGATGCTTCTCCCATCGACCGATACCGGCGAAGGGCTTGACAATGGATATCCGGCAGTTTATGATGGCTTTACTATATAAGAATAGGATGATGATCAACGATGAATAACAAGACTTTTGACGTTGTCGCCCTGGGCGAGCTTCTGGTCGACTTTACCCAAAATGGCCTGAGCGAACAGGGCAACACGCTTTTTGAGGCAAACCCCGGCGGCGCCCCCGCGAATGTCCTGGCCATGCTTCGCAAGCTCTCCAAGCGCTGCGCCTTTATCGGCAAGGTGGGCAGGGACAGCTTTGGCGACATGCTGGCCAAAACCGTGGAGGAGGCCGGGATCGACATCCGCGCCCTCATGCGGGACAACGAGATTCCCACGACGCTCGCGGTGGTGCACACCTTCCCGAACGGCGACCGGGATTTCAGCTTCTACCGCAAGCCCGGCGCAGACATCATGCTGCGCGAGGATGAGCTGGATGAGGCACTTTTGAAGGACTGCCGCATCTTCCATTTCGGCACCCTGTCCCTGACGGATGAGCCCTGCAAGAGCGCCACGGTTCGGGCCTATGAGATTGCGAAGGCCGCCGGAGCCATCATTTCCTTCGACCCGAATCTGCGCGCGCCGCTGTGGAAATCCGAGGCTGACGCGAAAGCCGCCATCGAATGGGGCTTAGAGCGCTGCGACGTGCTCAAGATCGCGGACAACGAGATTGAGTTCATGACCGGCGAGACCGACTTTGACAAGGGCGCCGCCATTTTGAAGGAGCGCTTCCCCAACATCTGTCTCCTGAACGTGACCGCCGGCGGCGACGGCAGCCATTCCTTCTACAACGGCCGCCACGTCTTCGTCCCGGCCTGCAAGCTGGGCGGCGTGATCGAGACCACCGGCGCGGGCGACACCTTCTGCGCAAGTGTGCTGAACTTTGTGCTGGAGAACGGGATCGATGATCTCACGGACGATGACCTCACCGCGATGCTGCGCTTTGCCAACACCGCCGCCTACATCGTCACCACGAAAAAGGGCGCCATCCGCTCCATGCCCGAGCGCGAGCAGGTGGAAGAGCTGCTGAAAAAGATCTGATGCTTTTTGATCTGTTTAAGAAGCAGGATGCAATCAACGTGCCCGAGATCACAGACGAGATCGAGGGCCGTATTTACCCCGCCTTAAAGCCCCTCGGCTTCCGCAGATACGGGCGGACGCTCCATCGCTTCGTATCCGGCGACCTTTCACAGGTCATCCACTTTCAAAGCGGCATGCCTACGAAAGGGATGGGCGGTCTTCTGTGTGTGAATCTGGGGATCCGTATCCCCGAATGCGTGGAACAGTCCTTTCACCCAAACCCGGAAAAGAAGAGATATTACCCGGAATACGACTGCACACTCCGCTCCAGACTGGGCACCGTTTCCGGGAAGGAAGAGACATGGTATGACCTGCGCCGCGGTGCGGATAAGATCGCAGAGGATGTGCTGGATCAGATCAACGGAATTGTCCTCCCCGTCTACGATGTATTGAGCAGCAGGGAGGCGATCCTTGCCCACCGCAGAGAGTACCCCCTGTTTGACACGGTTACGCCGCATCTGATCCTGCTGGATGAGTGTATGATCTGCGGGCACCTGGGCGATCTGGTAAGAGCCAGGGAAAAGTTTGAGGCTTACTATCAATCCGCCGTGAGTGAATATGAGGATCGTATGGAAAACGGCAGGCAGCAATACCTGAAAAAAGGCGAACGCGTCGTATACATGGGGCAGGACATCACCGCCGAGGAAGACGGTTGGGTTACGCTCTATGGAGCGAGCCACCGGCATATCGAATTCCTTGACCAGTTGGCCAGGGATCTGAATCTGAGATAAGGAACAAGGGGCTGCAGCAAAGCGATGCTGCAGCCCCGTTTATTATTTATTGAATCCCGCGCCTGGGTTAAGATCGACGTTTGCAAACAGCGCCGAGACGGCTGCGCGATAGTCTGGGAGGGTGCGGGATTTGAGGATCGCCTTGCCCGCCCGGTCGCTGTTCGGGAACATGCAGAGCTGATAAAACCACAGCTCCTTCATCCGCGCGGCGGTATAGTGCGGCGCAAGCCCGGAGGCAAGATATTCCTCCGTGAGCCGGTCGTGGAAGGCCCGCAGCTCCCCTGCCGTCAGCGCGGGGCCGCCTCGAAGCTGCCGAAAGAGCGCCGGGTTGGTCACCGCGCCGCGCCCCAGCATCACGGCGTTCAGGGACGGGTAGCGGGCATCGAGGGAATCCAGATCGGCTGGCGTGAAGATGTTGCCGTTGTATTCCACGGGAAACGGACAGTCCAGCACGGCGGCAAAGGCCTCCCGGTCCGGTTCGCTTTTGTACATGCCGTCCCGGTCGCGGACATGGACGATGAGACGCGAAAGCGGGTATTTCCGGTAAACTTCAACGATGGCCGGAAACTCTTCGGCGCTGTGCAGGCCCAGGCGCGTCTTGATTGATACCCGCAGCGGGCAGCGGGAGAAAATGTCCGCAAGGCAGTCATCCAATTGGCGGAGATCGCCCAGCATGCCCGCGCCTTTGTGCTTGGCTACCACCGTACCGGACGGGCAGCCAATGTTGAAATTGACTTCCTTGTACCCGAGATCCTCAAGCTCCCGCGCAACCGCGAGGAAGGGCTCTGCGGCATTGCACAGAAGCTGCGGCACGAGTTTTATGCCTTCGTTGTTCTCCGGCAGCACATCCCGCAGATTGCCCGCCTTGAATTTTCCGGTGCTGTCCGGCGCGATGAAGGGGGCATAGTAATGATCCGCACCGGGAAACATCCGGGCGTGCACCCGCCTGTATATACTGTAAGTGACCCCCTCCATGGGGGCAAAGCTCAGTTCCATGTTTTCGCTCTCTTTCAGTTGATGCACTGTCGATTGCTGCACTATAATATAATAGATAAAGGACAAAAAGAAAAGCAAAAAATTTTATTTTTCGTCACAGCTTTTTGACGTGTTCGCTGTATAATATTTAATTGAGTTTTTCATGATTGGAGGGAGCGGCAATGAAACATCCGGCACTGGCGCGCGTGTTCGCGATCGTGCTGGCCATACTCGGTCTGCTGCTCCTGATCACAGGCGTGCGCGGCTTTGCGAAGACCGAGGATGAGCACGAAGAGCGCCTGGCCTACGAAAAGAAATACGAGGACAGAATTGAAAACTTCGCAGCCCTGCGCGAAGAACTGCTGGGCAGTGCCGATTACGACGAAACCATGACCGCGCTCCGGCGCTTTGTGGACGAGCACGAGAAGTCGGCGGCACAGCACAAGACGGATACCGCCCTCTTCAGCGCCACGAAAGGCGGGCTCAAGATGGGCGAGGATATGATCGTCCAAATACGTGCGCAGATGAATGAAATTAAGGAGCAGCTTCACGATGCAAGCTCTCGCAGGGTGTTTCTCGAGGCGCTGCTGTCAGAGCTGATCGCCTCACAGAAGAGCAATATGCCGTGGTTGGACGCGCTTGCAAATCAGGCAGCACAGTACGCGACGGAGAGCTATGTGGCAGGCACGGAGCTCACCCTCGTTTCAACCGAGCTGCGGGGCCTGATGGAAAATGAGCCCACGCCCGCAAGCGTCGGCGCCGCACTCTACAACCCGCCGACGCCGCCGGTGGAGATGACACTGCCCGCGCTGCCGGAGGTGTCAGGGTTCTCACCAGCGGACATGGAAGCGGCTTACGCGGCGACGGCTACCGCCTACCTCGATGCCGCCGCAGCCTACCAGCAGGCGGGCGCCGACTTTGCACAGCAGATGCAGGACTACTACGAGAGCTACGCCCAGCAGACCATGGACCGCCTCAACGGCATGCGCCCGGACGCTGCTGTAAGCGATGCTGCCGTCAGCGCGGAATACACCCTCGCCCACGGGCTGTGGGAGGATGAGTGTAAAACCGTGAAGGAGCAGTTCGATCTGAATGAGCTGCGCGCGAAGATACAGCGGCTGAGCGCGGCGCTGACCAATCTTGTCCAGCAGGCCAACAGCGTATCAGCCTCCTTCACCGGTGAAACCGGCGGTATCTATCCGGGGCTTGAGGAGCTGGCGACGCTTGCCGCGTCGCTGTCCGCGCGGCTTGACCGGCTCGGCGGCACAGACCCATCCGAGCTGAGCAACGAGGATTTCCTGGACCTCACCGACGATCTGGAAGAACTTTTCGATTTGCTGACCGATGCCTTCATCGTCATCTCCCAGAACCTGGACAATCCCGCTGCTCTCATCGCGGAGATCATGGACCGGCTGCACATCACCGAAGCGCTGGTGAAGGTGCTGGATACCATGCTGGAGAAGGCGGACCATGAGATGCAGGCCCAGCTTGAGGAGCTGTGGTATCAGATGGGTGAGACGGAAAAGGATGCGGTCAAACTGGAGGCTGAAAAGCTCGGTCTCGACAAGGAGGCCGCGCTGCTGTCAAAGCGCACGCTGGACGCGGAAGCCATGCGGGATCTCCGAAGCCGCCACACTGCGGCGCGTCAGCTTCTTGTGAACATCCCTGAGGTGAAAGCGGGCATGACCGACGACGCTGACCTTGCCGACAGCGCACGGGTCTGGCTGAATACATACGCGCAGGAGACGGAGCGCCTGAACAAGGGCAGACTGTTCTTAAACGCCCTCGCCGTTTTCGGCGGTGCGATGGGCATTCTCGGCATCCCGGCGGCGTATGAGCTTCTCCGAAAGCGCTTCCTGCTGATTGCGCCGGTGCTGCTGTGCATGCTGTGTGCTGCCGGAGCCGAAGCACTGAACATGGCGCTCGGTCTCGGGCAGCAGTACGCGGCGCTGTTCACCGCGATCTTTGCGCTCCTGCAGCTTCTGATCGTGCTGCCGAAGGCGAAAAAGCCGCACTATGCACCGAAACACTGAAAGCCTGACAGGATATAGAGAGGTATCACATGCATAAAGAGAAGAAAAGCCGTGGACATAAGGTCATTGTGCTGTTGCTGCTGAGCGTCATCCTGCTGCTGTCGGCGATCGCGTGCGCGCTCTCCCTGCGCCTGTACAGGCGCAGCGATCCGATTCTGGCCGGGCTCTGGCGGATGGAGCTGGATCTGACGGAAAGCGCCTCCGCCGGGGCAACGCTCTGGCTGCACGGCGCCCGCCTCAGTGAGCAGGTAGACGTCAGGGACAGCATGCCGCCGCTGTCGGTGCACATTGATCTGCGCCTGAATAAGGACGGAAGCTGGAGCCGGAGCGTGGACGAAGCAAGTCTTGAAGAGGCCGAGCGCAAGGCGGAAGGTGCCCTGTCAGATGCGCTGCGTGCGCTTGTCCGCCTGCGCGTTGCCGACGCAGGCCGCCCCGCCGGTACGGATGCGGAGCTGGAAGCGCGCATCGAAAACGCCGCCGGGATGCCTGTCAGCGACTATCTTTCTCAGTACGGGCCGCGGCTCGTGCCCACGGCCGATGCGCTGAAAAGCCGCTATGAAGGCAGCGGCAGCTATCAAATCGACGGCGTACACCTCCGCTTTGAAGGACTGGACGACGCGCGCTACCTCGCCGACGACGCGCTGCTGGTGCTGGAATTTGTTGACCGGACGGAGGTGTACAGACGTGCATAAGCTGAAACAGACAGGGCGCGTGCTGTGCGCCCTGCTCGCACTGGCACTGCTGCTCCCCTGCTCCGCCGCCTTTGCGGACGCGACCGAGACGCATACGGTGCTTGAAAATATCGCTCTCTCGGTCGACGGTGCCGAGCCCGTGACTGTCAAAGCTCTGCACTATTCCTACGGCAACAACCGCTTCGTTTCCCTGCGGGATCTGGCGGCGGCGCTGAGCGGCACGGCAAAGCGCTTCGGCATGACCATCACAAACGACGTGGTGATTCTCAACTCCGGTGCAGACTACTCCCCCGTGGGCGGCGAGGGTGAGCCCTTCCCCTCAACGGAGCCCGGCGCGCTCTACTATACCCGCCCCCTCGCCGAAAACCCGATCGAACTTGACGGGCGTGCCCTGCGCTACCTGAGTTTTTTCGGCATGAACACCGCGTCCCGGCAGGACTGCTTCATGAGTCTGACGGACCTTGCCATGCAGCTTGACCTGGACCTCTCGGTCTCATCCGGGACCATGACGGTGAATACAGCCTCCCCCTGGCATATCGACCTGGAGGAACTGGAAAACGAGGGATTTTACTATGAGATTCACTCCGCCCTCATCGGTGATGCCTCCACCGGCCTCATATACACCGGCTGGGAGACGGAGCTTCCTGTCCCCATTGCGAGCACGACGAAGCTCATGACCTTCGTGGTGCTCATGGACGCGGTCAAAGACGGGGAAATCTCACTTGAGGATACCGTGACCATCACGGAAGAATCAGTGCAGCTCTCGCGCACTCAGGACGGCACCATCTACATGGAGGCCGGCTGGCAGGTGACGGTGCCCGATCTGCTGTGCGGGATGCTGCTGCGCTCAAGCAACGAGTGCGCCCTTGCCCTCGCCATTCATCTTTCCGGCAGCGAGGCGGCCTTCGTTGAGCGCATGAATCGCAAGGCGCAGGCGCTGAGCCTGTCGGGTTCAGCCGTCTTCTATAACTGTCACGGCCTGCCCGTCTATACCGACAATCTCGCCGCCACCAAAATTCAAAACCGCATGACTGCCCGCGACATGTTTCAGATCGTGAGCTATCTGCTGCGCACTTACCCGGAGGTCACAAACATCACCGCGCTCAAGGTCACAGATCTGGGCAGTCTCAGAACCACGGTGTACAACACCAATCCCCTGCTGTTCAATCTGCCCGGCGTGGTAGGCCTCAAGACCGGCACGACCAACATGTCCGGTTCATGCCTTGTGACCGCCTTGGAGGCACAGGACGCCGAGGGGCAGACCCACATGCTGACCTCCATCGTCTTCGGCGCGGAGGACAGCGCCACGCGCAATACCCTTTCGGAAGAGCTCCTGCGCTACGGGATGCAATGTCTGCGGGAAGATTCGTTTTATATGGACGGCCCCCCGCGCACGCCGCCCGCCGACGCCGAAACCCTGATCCGAAGACTGCTCGAAAAGTATTAAAAAAACCGGCCCGCAGACCATCTGCGGCCGGTTTTTTTACGCACGGTACTGTTTATTTCCGGGAAATTGTGTTATAGTGTTTGTATCAAATGTTTGAAGGAACTGCAGCCATGCTATTGAACGCAAACCGATTGTCCACCAATATTGTCGTCACGGTACTTGTGATGCTGCTGGTTTTTGTGCTGCCGCTGCTGGACAGGCGCATCTGCGCAAAGCTCGGCGTCAACCTGCACCATGGCGTGAGCCAGAACCCCAAGGCCGACGCGCTGCTGCAGATCCGGCAGCTTCTGCTGTTTGCGGTGTTTTTCGTGTATGTCATGGTGTTTGCCTATCTGGTGTTCTTCTCACGCACGGCGTCGGAGGAATACCTCGTGCACATCGCGCCCTTTGTCGATCTGCAGAATGCCATTGACTCCGACTACGGCCTGTTCGATTTCCTGGTCACGCTCTTTCGCGACGGCGTGCAGGCTGCCTTCTCCCATGTGTATGTGGTGAAGTTTGAGGACATTACGCAGGTGTATATGAACATCATGCTCTATGTCCCGATGGGCTACCTGCTGCCGTATGTGTTTGAATTCTTCCGTACCCGCTCCCGGATCCGACCGGTGCTGGCGTGCTTTGTGATCTCCTTCATCACCGAGAACCTGCAGCTCATCTTCCGCCGCGGTTTTTACGACATGGACGATCTGCTGGCAAACACCTTCGGCGGTCTCATCGGACAGCTTCTGTTCATTTCCGTGGGCTACGTGGTGACGCACCCGGACTGGAGGCGTGAGCTGTTCACCTACCGCCGCTGGCGGCAGTCGGCGCGGCGCAGCGCCCTCTACCCCTTCGCCCGCGGCATCAAGCTCTCCCGTACGACGCTCCTCGGCACCGACGAGGAGGCGGTGTATTTCTTCTATGTGACAAAGCTGGGCTTCCGCCCCCGCAAGCAGCTGACCGTGGAGTACTCCTTCGGCACGGACTTTCTCTTTGAGATGGGCAATTCCCAGGTGGAGGTACACTGCTCCAACCGCCCGGACAAGCTGCCCACGCAGTATCTGAGCATTTCCGCGCGCAATCTGCCGCGCATCAAGGAACGCCTCAAAGCCCACGATGTCGAGACCGGCCCCTTCGAGCAGGACCCTTACACCGGTCAGCGGCGCATGAGCTTCTTCGGCCCCGACGGTGTGATCGTGACGATCCTGGAGGAATGAACGTGAAGACTTCGATTCCTTTAGAAAGCATTTGTTATTGTGTTTTTTTGATGTTAACGTCGTTTTTTCACTGTTTATCCTCATTTCATTGACTGTGTCTGCCGGATTGTATATAATCCTATTAATGGGGTAGCATAATCAGGCACACACAATAATGCTGAGACAGGGACCCCTTTGGTGGTGTCCCTGTTTTTTGGCTCTATGAGCAGATTTCTGTATGTCCGGTTTCACATTTCGCTGTACATTCCGTGCTCCCATGAAGCGAGATAATCCACCATGGTCAGAAAAACACAGACCCTGCTTTCGCAGGGCCTGTGCTTTGGTTCACTGATTGTCAGGATCAGTGATAAGATTCAGTTGCGTGGCTGGCTGATCACGGTCTGGCGTTGAGAACGCCCTGGAGGGCGGCTACGGCAAAAGCAGAATCAGCAACTGCAGCATCACTGCCGGACGGGACGAGAGTGGTGGCAGAGGGAAGCCAAGTGGTGGAGTAGTTGGGATCCGGATCCATGAGAGCGATGTTGCCCCAGTTGAACTCGTTCCAGTGATCCCAATCAATGATAGCCTGGTAGAGATCGTCAGCAGCGTCGTTGGCATCCATCTGAGCCTTCATGCAAGCAACCTCCATGAACAGCTCCTGGATGTTCTTCTGAGCCTTCTCGCTGGCCAGAGTAGCATTCAGAGCATTCACATAGGTGTTGAGGTACTTCTCGGGCTGGACATTGCCGGCATTGTTGGTGTAAGCAGCAACTCTCTTGTCCATGTAGTTGCGGATCTCATCACCGATGATGTGGTTGAGGCCCTTTCTGAGGTTGGAAACCAGGTCCTCGTTGTAGATGGTCACGTCACCAGCCGCAGTGTGGAAGGTGATGGACTCCTGGTCCTTGAGCAGTTCCTTGGCCATGCCGTTGGTGAAGTCGTAAATAGCCTTGGCAGAGCCGAAAACGGTCTCATTGGCGACAGTGGCGGTGTACAGAGCCTTGATGTCATCGTTCAGGTCCTTGATGGCAGCGGCAGCGATAGCCTTGTCCACGAAAGCGGGGACCACCTGACCAGCAGCGGCAGCAACGCCACCAGTGGTGCCAGCTGCGAATGCTGCCGTCGGGATAACAGCGACGAACATCATCACGCAAAGAATCAGTGCAAGCAGTTTCTTCATTTGGATATGTCCTCCTTAAATATGTCACGAAGTTTTCCCTTCGTGCAGGCACAGTATACTGCGTCATTTCACAATTGTCAAGCATTTGTTTCGTATTTGTTAAATCGTTTAAAATCTATTAATAAATAGCGCAAAAAGCCCGGGGCCTTTTGTGCATGCTGCTGTCTGAAAACACAATATATAGATAAAATGCGGAAAAAGAGAGCAAAAAGATTTAAAATAACAAAGCAGAGCGCCTGACCGCTCTGCAAAGTTAAGAAGGATTCATTTGTAAATGAAGGGTATTCGCTGCTTGCATGTTTAATATAACAGAGAATTGTTACATGAAAAAGCTCGATATTGTTTCGTAATTGTAAAAAGAATTTATGTTATGGTATTTACGGGAAATATGTGTTAGAATAGGAAAAAATTATTGTAAACCAAAATATTAAAGAAAGAAACGTGAGTGACATGAAAAAACGTCTCCTGTTTATCGCCGTTCTGATACTGGCCCTGCTTCTTTGCGGCTGCCAGAAAACATCCGCGCTCTCCCCTACCACCGCGCCGACCGCGATCGCCGCGCCCACGCCGACTCCTTCGTCTGCCGCCGCGACCCCGACCCCTGCCCCGACACCGACCGAGAAGCCCGTCTCTCCCGAAGTCCAGGCAATGTTGGATGAGAACAAGGAAGTCTGGCGCGAGATGCACAACCGTGCCTATATGGAAGGCCGCCTGCTGATCCCCTCGGTCGGGATCGATGTGGCTCTGTTCAACGAGGGCGATAACAAGGAGAACAAGAGCACCGAGGTCCTGCGCCAGGATATCGTTGACCTCGAGGACAGTGCACTGCTGTATTATGATGATCCCGTCGGCAATATCATTGCCGATCACTCCAATCAGGACTTTGCTAAACTCCCCGGGGTCAAAATCGGCGATGCCGCCTACATCCTCTCCGGTGACCGCATGGTAACGCTGGAATGCGTCTTCACGACCGACGGTGTCAACACCGGCTACGGCATCACCGATATGGACGGCGGCTGGCACCATGACGACACGGACTATGTCTGCTACACCTGCCTGGAAGACTGGACCCACATCCAGATGGTCGGCTTTGCCATGAAGGACGAAGATTTCATCGATATCGACTGGATCGATGTCGGCGATGGGAACAGCAATGCAGGCAGCACGGCGGGCAGCGCTACGACCACCAGCACAAGCACCAGCGCCAATAACGGCGTTGCGACCTCAATCAGTCTGCCGGCACCCACACCCGCAAGCACGGAGAGCAGTAACGCCGCCGCTGCCGCTGCTACTCCGGCTCCCGGCTCCACCGCAGCGCCTGCCGCAACACCTACACCTACTCCCGCGCCTGCAGCACCTCGGCCTGCGCAGCAGGAGCCTGTATACGATGATTACACGATTCCCGGGTATGACATCTATGCCGATGCCGACTCTACCTTCGGAATCTATTATTCCACCGGGGTTGACTCCTATCTTGGGTAATACGGAATAAACAGCACACGCCGCCCGATCGGGCGGCGTGTTTTCTTTTTATCGGATCATCTTCCGAGAAGCTCAAGCGTATGGCGGTCCCGGTGACCGGAATAATATTTTTCCAGCACCCGGCCGAAAACCGGCTGTTCCGGTGCGGCCAGCTCAAAGAGGGTCATGCTTGAGCGGAGCTTGAGATCGTCCGGATAACCCATGACGGCGCTCGCATCACTGGTGTCCAGCACAAGCAGTGCTTCGCTGATCTCCACGAGGCGCGGGCCGAGCACCGGATGCTCCATGTAATCCTGTGCTTCCTCCAGATCGCGGATGCCGTAATACTGGGCAGTGGAGCTGTAGCCCAGGCCCTGCAGCTGCGGGAAGATGTACCACATCCAGTGGCTGCGCTTGCGCCCGCTGCGGATCTCACGCAGGGCGGTGTCGTAGTCGTACTTCTGCGCCTTTACAAAGCGCTCAAGTCCGGCGGGATCGTAGTACATGGCTTATTCCTCCCAGCGGTATTCCTTGTAAACCTCCCCGCTCTCCAGATCGATCCAGCGAAAGACGCCGCCCTCGAAGCTCATAAAGCTGTGGGGACTGTTTTCTTTCGGGATGGAGCAGGAGCCGGGATTCAGGATCAGGATGTCGTCCCGTTCCTCACACACGGGGACATGGATGTGCCCGAAGAGGAAGGCGTCACCGGGGTTGAGGCGCGGATGCTCCTCCGGCGTATAGAGGTGGCCGTGCGTGACGAAGATCTTGTGCTTTCCTGCGACAACGAGACTGTAGTCTGCCATGATGGGGAAGCCCAGCACGGTCTGGTCGATCTCCGCGTCGCAGTTGCCGCGCACACCGAAGACGGGCGTCTCCAGCGCGGTGAGCATGGCGGTGACCTCTTTGGGCGCGTAGTCCCGGGGCAGGTCGTTGCGCGGCCCGTGATAGAGCGTGTCGCCCAGCAGAAGCAGCGTGTCGGCCTTTTCGGCTTTCATACGCTCGAGAAGCAGACGACAGTAATATGCCGAGCCGTGGATATCGGAAGCAATGACAGTTTTCATTTGAGCAGCGTTTCCAGAGCGGCGATGCGCTGGCAGAGGCAGAAGACCTCCATGCTGCCGTAGAGCTCGCTGATGGACGGGAAGGACGGAGCAATGCGGATGTTCTTGTCCTCCGGGTCTATACCGTAGGGGAAGGGCGCGCCCGCGTTGGTGAGCTTTACGCCGGCCTCGGCGCAGAGGGCGACGCAGCGCTTTGCGGTGCCGGGCAGACCGTCGAAGCTTATGAAGTAGCCGCCGTTGGGGTTGGTCCAGGTGCCGATCCCGTATTCGCTCAGACCGGTATCCAGCGCGGAGAGGACGAAGTCAAACTTGGGACGCAGGTAATCCGCCTGCTTTTTCATGTGGGCCTTGATGCCGTCCACGCTCTTGAGATAGTGGACATGGCGGATCTGGTTGATCTTGTCGTAGCCGATGGTCTGTACGCCCATCTGCTTGAGCAGGAACTTTACGTTGTTTGTGCTCGCCGCGAGAACGGCCACGCCCGCGCCGGAGAAGGTTACCTTGCTGGTGGACATGAACTCATAGACCATATCCTCGCTGCCGTATTCCTTACAGGCGTCGAATATATTGAGCAGCTCATCGTCCTGCTCACGGAAACCGTGGACGATGTAGGCGTTGTCCCAGAAGATGCGGAAGTCGTCCGCCGCCGGCTTGAGGGCCGCGAAGGCGCGCACGGTATCGGCGGAGTAGGTGTAGCCCTGGGGGTTTGAGTACTTCGGGACGCACCAGATGCCCTTGACGGAGGGGTCGGATTCCACATACTGGCGCACAAGCTCCATGTCCGGGCCCTCGGGCGTCATGGGGATGTTGATCATCTCAATGCCGAACTCCTGGCAGATGCGGAAATGGCGGTCGTAGCCGGGCACGGGGCAGAGGAAGCGGATCTGACCCTGCTGGCCCCAGGGCTTCTCGCCGCCGTAGACGCCGAGAACGATGGCCTTGATCACGCAGTCATACATCAGCGCAAGGCTGGACTGGCCGCCCATGATGACGTTTTCCATCGGCAGGCCCAGCAGATTGCCGAACAGCTCCTTGGCCTCGTCGACGCCCGCGAGCTCGCCGTAGTTGCGCACGTCGGTGCCCTTGCGGCTGTAAATCAGTTCATAGGGGTTCTGGCTGAGCATATCCATGCTGAGGTTGAGCTGCGTGGGGTCGGGCTTGCCGCGCGACATGTCGAGCTTGAGTCCGCGGCCCTTGACTGTCTCGTACTGCGCCATGAGTGACTCGAGCTCTGTGCGCATTTCGTCCTTGTTCATGCTGAGATACTTGTTCATTCTTTATTCCTCATTTCTAACTTGGGTTACAATATTATATTCCGACTGCCTCGAAGCCGCTGCCGGTAAACTGCCACAGCTCGGTAAAGCCGCAGCTCTTTGCCAGGGCTTCGCACCGGTCGAAGGCGCAGGTCATGGCGTCGGCACTGTGCGCGTCGGAACTGATCAGGATGCGCCCGCCGAGACTGTGCAGATGACGCAGGAGCTCTTCGGAGGGGTAGGGCGCCGTGCGCCAGCCGCGGCTGATGGCGCCGGAATTGATTTCAAAGATCTTGCCGGCGGCGTTGAGCTTCTCCATCGCAGCATAGGCTGCGTCGCGATAGGCGGGCGATGCCGCATCGTAGAGAAGTTTGCGCTCGTTGAATTTGGTGGGCAGGTCAAAGTGCCCGACAATGGAAATCTCCGGGAAGTCGGCAAGGCTGCTCACGCGCTCATAGTAGAGCTGTGCCGCCCTGTCCGCGCCGCCGTGATACGCGATCAGTTCAGCGGCCTTGTCGGGATCATAATCGATGGGTATCCCGCCGAGGATGTGGCAGGAGCCGATGATGTAATCGTAAGGGGGCACGCTGCGGCGCGCGGCATCCACATCGTACTCCAGACCGCACCAGACCTCAATCCGCCCGGCGAAGATCTCACGCAGGCGGTGCATCTCGTCGATGAAGGCGGTCTCATCGATGTCCCTGCAGCACCAGCTCTCCTCACCCGGGATCGGGCAGTGCAGGCTGACGCCGACAGAACTGAGCCCGGCCTTCTCCGCTGCGCGCACCATCTCCTCCGGCGTATTGCTGCCGTCGTCAAAGCGGGTGTGACAATGCAGATTCTGCCGTACCATGGCTTGCGCCCCCTTTCGAATATAAACAACTCCGTATTTTAATAACAAGCAGAGCCCGTGTCAAGGTTTTTCCTGACGCGGGCTCTGCTTTTTTCTGTATTTTATCCGGCTAAAACCTTGTCGAAGGCTGCGCGGATGTTCTGCTTGATCACGTCATAGCTGTGGGTGAAGTGCGCCTCGTAGAGCTTTTCGCCCTTCCAGAAAATCGTGGGCACGCTGTAGTAGTCGCGCTGCTCGGCGATTTCGGGCTGCTCGCTCTCCTCAATCCAGGTGATGCCGACGTCTCCGTAGGCGGGGTTTTCCGCCGTCAGTTCGTCAATGGCCTTCTTTGCGTTGCGGCAGTAGGGGCAGGACTTTAAATAGAACAGTTCAATCTGCTGCATGGATGGACCTCAGTAGTTCTCGGCGTTGACTTCGAAGTATGCCTGGGGATGATTGCAGACAGGGCAGACCTCGGGCGCGGCTTCGCCCACGACGATGTGCCCGCAGTTGCGGCACTCCCAGACTTTGACGCTGCTCTTCTTGAAGACCTCCTGGGCCTCCACGTTCTTCAGCAGGGCGCGGTAGCGCTCCTCGTGGTGCTTCTCGATGGCGGCGACGCCGCGGAATTTGGCCGCCAACTCCGGGAAACCTTCTTCCTCGGCAGTCCTGGCAAAGCCCTCGTACATATCGGTCCACTCGTAGTTTTCACCGTCGGCCGCGGCCGCGAGGTTCTCGGCGGTGGATCCGATGCCGTTTAATTCCTTGAACCAGAGCTTGGCGTGTTCCTTCTCATTGTCGGCAGTTTTGAGGAAGAGGGCCGCAATCTGTTCAAAGCCCTCCTTCTTGGCTTTGGAGGCAAAGTAAGTGTACTTGTTTCTGGCCTGGGACTCACCTGCGAAGGCGGTCTCCAGGTTCTTCTCAGTCTGTGTTCCGGCATAAGGATTTTTGGACATAATATAACCTCCTAAACAGTATTCAAGTTTATTCTTCCCGTTTTTAATTCGTTTTTGACGTAGCTTTGCCACGGCAAAAACACTCTAAGGCGAGCTGAGCGAGCCCTCGCACCGAACAAGCAAGGCCCGTCCCCCGCGGGCCTTGCGCGATAAGCGCGAGTATCTCAATTGCGAACCTTAGTTCGCAATTGAATTAAAACAGCAGCGCACTTGCGATCCCGAAGTACACCAGCAGGGACAGAGCATCGACGATCGTGGTGATGAAGGGGCTTGCCATGACGGCGGGGTCAAAGCCGACGCGCTTTGCCACCATCGGCAGTGTGCAGCCCACGATCTTAGCCACCAGCACCGTCACCGCCATGGTCGCGCAGACAACGAAGGCGGTCAGGGCCGTGATGTCGGTATTGCCGAGTACCATGCGGTCGAAGATCATGATCTTCGCAAAGCACAGCGCCGCCAGCGCAAAGCCGCACAGGCAGGCGGTCTGGATCTCTTTCCAGACAACTTTGGGCAGATCCGCGATCTCAAGCTCTCCCAGAGAGAGCGCGCGGATCACGGTGACGGAGGCCTGCGAGCCGGAGTTGCCGCCGGTGTCCATGAGCATTGGGATAAAGGCTGTCAGAACCACCTGGGCCGCCAGCGCGCTTTCAAAGCCGGTGATGATCATGCCCGTAAAGGTGGCTGACACCATCAGCAGCATGAGCCATGGGATGCGGTGTTTGAACAGATCCCAGGCGTTGGAGCGCAGATAGGTTTTCTCCGAGGGGAGCATACCGGCCATCTTCTCGATATCCTCCGTGGTCTCTTCGACAAGGACGTCCATGGCGTCGTCGAAGGTAACGATACCGACCATGCGTCCGTCCGCATCCACCACGGGCAGGGCGAGGAAGTTATATTTGGACAGCATCTGGGCGACCTCTTCCTGGTCGGTCAGGGTATTGACGGAGATGACATGCTCGTCCATGATCTCGGAGACGGGGGTATCCTCGTTTGCGGCCAGCAGCATGTCCTTGACCGACACGGTGCCGAGGAGGCGCCGTTCAGCGGTCACATAGCAGGTGTAGATGGTCTCCTTGTCCACGCCGGTGCGGCGGATGCGCTGTATGGCCTCGGCAACGGTCATCTGCGGGCGCAGGGAGACATACTCCGTGGTCATGATGGAACCGGCGGAGTTTTCGGGGTAGCGCAGGATCTGGTTGATTTCGCTGCGCATCTGCGGGTCAGCCTGGGCAAGGATGCGCTTGACCACACTCGCGGGCATCTCTTCGACGAGATCCGCCGCGTCGTCCACATAGAGCTCACTTACAAGCTCCCGGAGTTCTCTGTCCGAAAAGCCGGTGATCAGCTGCTCCTGAATTTCCGGGCTGAGCTCAGCAAAAGCTTCGGCCGCGAGTTCCTTCGGCAGCAGGCGGAAGAGAAGGGGCGTGCGATCCTCGTCCAGATCCTCGAACACGGCGGCGATATCTGCGCCGTTCATCGTTCCGAGCACATCTTTGAGTGTCTGGTACTTCTTCTCATCCAACAGTTTTTTCAGGGATTTTTCAAGCGTAACAAAACGCTCTGCCATCGGGGATTCCTCCTTTCAGGTGTCCGTCCAGGAAGGCTTCCGACACGCAGACCGAGGTTCGGCATTTTACAGTGCTGCGGAAACGGCATGCGATTTCCGCAGCCTACTTCGGCCTGCCGATGTGCCGGTACTGCCAGCGTCCATGACGTTTCCTCCTTTTAATAAAAAAATGATAGGGCTTCGCCCAACAAAATTTTACCCGCCGCACACGGTTTTGTCAACAGCGAACAAGCATTTCTGCGCAGTATAAAAACCCTCCCGCTCAGGCGGGAGGGTTTGAAATCATATGAGGGGATCAGCCGTTTTCCGAAGTGAGCGAATCCTTCATCTCATCCAGCTTTGCCTGGACGTCAGCGGGCAGCTCCTCAATCACACGGATGGGGGTGATGCCCTCGGGGGTGGTGCCGACGCCGTTGACGAGGTCGTAGATGATCTCGCCGTTTTCAACGACAGCCGCAACCTCCTCGGAGAATTCGTCCGACATCAGATAGATAACAACATTCAGGCCGGGCTGGGACTCGCGCAGCGCGTTTTCCAGAGAGGCTTCCAGCGCGGGCAGGGAGTCGATCAGACGGTTGTATGCGTTGAGACTCTCTGTATCGCCGGACTGTGCCATCAGGATGACATACTGGAAGATGTGCATGGCAAACTTATAATTGATGGTGTTCTCTGTGCTTGCCACCTCGAACACGCCGACAGAGGGATCATCCTCTGTACGCTGAGCCAGTTCCTCGGCATTGAGGTCGTCGACCAGCTCCTGGATGCTGAAAGGCACAGGGGTCGGCTCGGCCTTAGGTTCAGCCGTGGGAGCGGGCGACGAGGCAGGGGCCGAGGCCGCGCTGGGAGAGGCGGAGGATGCGCTGGGAGAAGCAGAGGCTGCGGAGGACTTGCCGCAGGCGGCCAGACCGACGCAGAAACACAGCACCAAAAGCAAACTGACAGTTTTTTTCATTTTCTGATTTCTCCTATTCCATTTACCAGAATGCGTCTTTTACTTTATCACAATGCTCTTCCCGCGTCAAGTACCATGCCTGAGAGGAAACCTTAACAATTATTAAATATATATTAAACTTTGAAAAAAAGGCAAAAAGGTCTTTCAGCGTGCCTGACCCGGTATGACTTCCACAGCGGCCATCTGTCGGCGTTTGGTATCTTCCATCACATGAGCGTACAGATTCATCGTGATTCCGATGTCTGCGTGCCCGAGGATCTCCTGCAGCGTCTTTGCCTGCATGCCGGATTCCACAGCCCGCGTAGCGAAGGTATCACGAAAGGCGTGCGCGGTAAAGCGTGGGATCCCGGCATCCTGACAAAGCTGGTCTATGTCCTTTCCGACGCACCTGGCGCCAAGCAGTCCGCCCCGCGGTGCGCGGAAGATCGGTGTCTCTCCGTCATCAATGCTCCCGAAACATTTGGCATTCTGTGCCTGCTGGGCCCGGATCGCCTCGAGCGCAGCCTCCCTTGCCGGAATAACGCGGGTAGAGTGGCCGGTTTTGGTGTCGCTGCCGACAATGAGTTCAAGTTCGTCAACGAGTACAATGATGATGGCTCCATCAAGAGCATCGACCCCATACCCCATCAAGTACGCTCAGGTCTTCGGCAAGGCTGTTTCCGACGCTCTGACCAACAAGGATTTCCAGAAGGGTTATGAGGCTGTTGCCACTTACTTTGCTCTGGCTTCTCTCATTAAGGACGTCAACAAGCAGCTCGCTGACGAGTACACTGCTTTCTACGGCAGCATCAGCCCGAAGTTCGACGAAGACTTCACCGAGAAGTACCCCATGCTTGCTGAGAACTACATCGACACCCTCGAAGAGGAACTGGATCCTGCATTCTGGTCCTGGGCCGGCATGACCGAGGCTCCTGTTGTTCCCGACAACGGCTGGAATACCAGAGACGCCAAGTAATTTATTACGCAACTGAATCCAATCGCTGATCCTGACAATCAGTGAACCGATGCACAGGCCCTGCGAAAGCAGGGTCTGTGTTTTTTCGCAGCATATGAGATCCCGGCACGTGAAGTGTCGGGATCTCATTATCTTTTCAGTATCATATTATCAGATTATATTGGTTCTGTCAATCTTTTCCATTTTCCCGCTTTCGTGCAAAAAGTTCGGCTCTTCCTGTTTTCAAATTTTCTCTTTTGTGGTATTGTATTGAAAAGCATTACAGCGCAGTCGCAACAGCGCCGATACCCATGAGGTGACAATATGCAGCAGAATGAGAAGATCGCGGCACTTGAGGCGGAAAACGCGCAGCTGCGCGAGACACTGGAGCAGCGCGACAAATTTATCCGCAGTACCTTCGGCAGTTTTCTGACCGATGAGGTACTCGACGAGATCCTGGCTGAGACGGAGGGAGTCCGGATCGGCGGAGAACGCCGGGTGGTTTCCATCCTGTTCAGTGATCTGCGGGACTCCACCGCGCTGTCCGAACAGATGGCCCCTGTCGACTTTATCCGCATGCTCAATCACTATCTGAGCGAGATGATCGAGATCATCAACGCCTGGCAGGGCAACATCCTGGATTTTGTGGGCGACGCAATCGTTGTCGTCTTCGGAGCACCCCGGGAGAACAGCCTGTCGGCCCGCGACTCCGTAGCCTGCGCGGTGGCCATGCAGCGGCGCATGGGTGTGGTCAACGCCTGGAATCGGGAACAGGGCTATCCGGAGATTGCCATGGGGATCGGTCTGCACATGGGCGATGCGATCCTCGGCATTATCGGATCAGAGACCCGGATGAAGTATGATATGATCGGGCGAAACGTAAACCTTGCCTCCCGGGTGCAGGGTTACACGGAGGGTGGGCAGATTTTCGCCACCGATGAACTGCTGGACGCAGCCGGAGATGGCGTACTCGTCAATGAAGCCGGCACCATGTACGTTACACCCAAAGGCATACAGGGGCAAATCCGGCTTCACGATATCGTAGGCTACTGCAGTCAGCGCCTTGATAAGGCATAAACGCTGCAGGGAAGAACTTCCATCCCTCGCGGAAAACCTGTTATACATGCGTTGTTTTTCCTGACAGCATTTTATTCATATCATAAATCTCTTACTATCTGTTAAAAGGAGGTCTTTCTCATGAAATACCGCAAAGAATTGTTTTGTGTTCTGCTGGCGCTGCTGCTGATCTTCACTCTGGCCCCGGCTGCCTTCGCCGAGGTGGAGTTCAGCGACAGCAGCATCAGCGGCGAACATGACGCTACCGTCTTCCTCGCGGGCTCTGACCCCGTCAGTACCGCCGCAATCAAGGGCATTCTCTTCGGTGCGGGCAACACCGTGAGCGCCGGCGGCGAGAGCGAATATGCCTTTCTTGCCGGCAACACTGTAGCGCTCAACGGCGACTGCAGCCGCGACGCCTTCATCGCCGGCAACAACGTGGGCTTTGCGGGCAATGTCGCCCGTGACCTGTACGCAGCAGGCAATCTGCTGACCTTCCATGGAACCGTAGGCCGCGACTTTTACGCCGGCGGCAAGATGATCAGTCTCGGCGGCGAGGTCGGCGGCGACGTTTATCTGGATGCGAGTGAGATCCAGCTTGCCGATGACCTCAAGATCGGCGGCAGGCTGCACTATAACGAAAGCGCAAACATCACCGGCCCGAAGGAGCTGATCTCCGGGGCCGAAGTCTATGCGGATACACACGTCGAGAGCAGCAGTGACAGTGCTGTTTCCGTTTCCGTGGATACGAAGCCCTCTCCCCTCTCCAAACTCAAGTCCCGCATCTTCGGTGCCGTGGGCCTGCTGCTCATTGCCTATTTCTTCCTGTGGCTCACGCCGCTGTGGGAAAAGATCGACAGCGATTATACCGGCGCGGACTTCGGCAAATATGCCGCTGCCTTTGGCATCGGTCTCGGGGTGCTGCTGGCCCTGCCCATCGCGGCCATCATCCTGATGATCACCGGCATTGGTCTGCGCCCGGCGTTTGTACTGCTGTTTGTGTACATCGCGGCGCTCATCGCCTCGCCTGTTTTCCTCGGCTTCATTCTGGGTTCCCTGCTGTGGCGCAAGGCCTTCAGGCAGAAACGCAATTACTGGGCAGAACTGCCCATCGGCATTGCGGCGCTGCGCCTTGTGACGCTGGTGCCCTATGTCTCCTTCCCGGTAACGCTCATTTCCGCAGCCTTCGGGCTCGGCTGTGTCGCCCGCCTGCTGGGCAAAAAGCGCTCCGCCCCGCCCGCTCTGCCGGAACAGGCAGCCTGACTCCTTTGCTTCTGTGCGCGGAAACATGGTTTTTTATATTTTATGTAAACTATTATACGTAAACTATTTTTCCAAGATTTCAATATCCAGCCGTCCGCTCACTTGCCTGTGAGCGGGCGGCTTTTTCCGCAACCGAACATAACAGAACTTGTTCGCTTCTGTTGGTTGATAATTACGCAACTATATGTTACAATAATCATGCAATTCATACAAAACCAATAAAAGGAGGCTCTTATGGAGATTGCGGAACTGAAAAATGTCTGCAAGACATATCCGGCATTTCGCCTTTGTGATGTTTCGTTTTCCCTTGAGCGCGGCCGGATCACCGGCTTCATCGGCCGAAACGGCGCGGGCAAGACCACCACGATCAAGTCCATGCTGAATCTGATCCATACGGACAGCGGAGAGATTTCCTATTTCGGACTGCCGCTTCAAGGGCATGAGACCGAGATCAAGCAGCGCATCGGCTACTCGACCGGCACTGTCAGCTGGTACCCGCGAAAGGCCATAAGGGAGATCATCGAAATCACCCGAAGCTTCTATCCCGGCTGGGATGAGGAAGCCTGCCGCAGATACATGACGCTGTTCGGACTGGAGGAAAACAAGAAGCCGATCGAGCTGTCCGAGGGGATGAAGGTGAAATTCAATCTGCTGCTGGCCCTCTCCCATCGAGCGGAGATCCTGATCCTCGATGAGCCGACCAGCGGCCTCGACCCGTTTTCACGCGATGAGCTGCTGGAGCTGTTCACCAAGCTGAAGGAGCACGGTGTCACCATTCTGTTCTCGACACACATCACCTCCGACCTCGAGCGCTGTGCGGACAACATCGTCTATATCAGTCAGGGGGCGATTCGGGCCGACTGCTCCAAGGCGGATTTCCTGCAAAGCTTCGGAAAAGGCGGCGAGTCGCTGGAAGAGATTTTCCTGCGCATGGAAAGGGAGGCACGGACATGAACGCAATGCTCAAAAAAGAAATGCGTCTGAGCGCATCCATCCTGTCCTATCTGTTTATTGCCTTTGCTTTTATGACGCTGCTGCCGGGGTATCCGGTGCTCTGCGGCGTGTTCTTCATCACGCTGGGCATCTTCCAGAGCTTTCAAAGTGCCCGGGAGGCAAACGACATCGTGTTCTCTGCGCTGCTGCCGATCGCTAAGCGCGACGTGGTCAAGGGCAAATATCTCTTTTCGGTACTGATCGAGCTCACAGGCTTTCTGATCATGGCCGCTTTGACGCTCGTGCGCATGACGCTGCTGTCGGACTCCCCTGTCTACCGTCAAAACGCGCTGATGAACGCAAATCCTTTCTTTCTCACCATGGCGCTTGTGATTTTCGGCATGTTCAATCTGATCTTCGTCGGCGGCTTTTTCAAAACCGCATACAAATTTGCAAAGCCCTTCGTCACGTACATCATCGTCTGCTTCCTGCTGATCGGCGCAGCCGAGGCCCTGCATCACGTGCCGGGTCTGGGGGCGCTCAACGCCTTCGGTTTCGAGCGCATCGGGCTGCAGCTTTCGCTGCTGCTCGGCGGAGCGCTGCTCTATGCCCTGCTTACCTTCTTTTCCTTTAAGAGCGCCTGCGCGCACTTTGAAAAGATCGACCTGTAAGGGAGGTGTGAGGATGCTGAAAGATAACCTGATCATGCTGCGAAAGCTGAATTCCTACTCGCAGGAGCAGATTGCGGAGAAGATTAACATTTCCCGGCAGGCTTACGCCAAATGGGAAAGCGGCGCAACCGTCCCGGATATCGACAAGGCCGCTGCCTTAGCGCAGGTGTACGGTGTAACGCTTGACAGCCTGTTGCAGACAAGAACCACAGACGGGGTCGGGATCATCCCGCCTGCCCCGCGGGGCAAGGAGCTGTGGGGCACGGTCACTCTCGGGGAGCGCGGTCAGATCGTGATCCCCAAGGCCGCCCGGGACAGGTTTGA
>JBGUQD010000041.1:0-11680 GCA_045130755.1 Candidatus Limivicinus sp.
GCCCTGCTGGTCTTCGCACTGGCCGGCTGCAAGGTCACCACTTCCAGCACTTCCACCGTGACCACCAGCACCACCGACGCTAACGGCAACACCACCACCCAGACCACCACCACCGAGGTTGGCACCGACGGCGTCCACAGCGAGACCACCACTGAGACCACCAAGGCTCCGTGATCAGGCAAGATCAGTAAACATATTACTTCGGCATGTCAATCCTTGCCGAAGTAATGTTATTTTAAACGAAGAAAGGAATGACAGCATGAATATCACCCGCAGACTCCTCGCGCTGCTGCTGGCACTCACGCTGGCGTTTGCCTGTGCGGCCCCGGCGTATGCCGAAAATGTCGGCAATCACAGCATCGTCAAGAAAACGTTTCCCACCTACATGGGCTCCGATCCGGAGGAAAAGCTCAACGAGGATTTCCCGCTGTACTTCGTCGACGGCGTTGACGATCTGCCCTATATGGAGATCGGCGACTGGGCGGAGATGCTGTACTTTATCCACCACGACGGCGGCGATCAGGACTACGGCCTGAGCATCGAGACCAAGGACGATACGGTCATCCTCGAACGCGAAAACGGCTACACCCTGACCCTGGACTTTGCAAGAGACACCCTGCACTACACCGACTATGACGCCTTTATGCATGGCTCCAACGATTCCACCCTCATCGACCTGGTATCGGAAAAGGGCGTTGACGAGAGCGGCAAGCCCGAACTCATCATGCGCGATGCGAAGGCGTCCTTCGACCGCTACGGCGATGAGATGACCGTGGATCTGGCCGCTTACGACATTCACATGATTGCCCAGGACGGCGGCTTCTTCGTCCCGCTGCAGACTCTGTGCGACTTCATGCTGCTCAGCGAGCAGATGAGCTTCGTCTTCAATGGCCAGGCCCTCTTCCTCGCCAGCGACAATATATTCTACGACTATAACGAGCAAGCCTACACCCAGATGGCGGAGATCTACTACAGCGCCCCCACCGGTGAGCGCAGCGACGCGCTGGCCGAGTACAGCTACAACGAGCTTTGCCTGCTGCTGGACACCTTCTACGGTCTGAAGGATGCCCACGATATCCAGAGCTTCCGCGAGCTGTTCTGGCAGATCGGCTTTGACGAGGTCCTCAGCGGCAGCAGCGCTGTCGACGCGGACAACGCACTCAAGGAGATCATCGACTACTACTTTGACGACCTCCACTCCGTCTTTGACGAGTACTCGTACCTTGTCGGCAACGAGCCGATCTCGAGCAGCACCGGCATCGCAAACCGCAAGTACCAGGAGTTCAGCGATATCTACAGTACTGCCCGCGACAAAGCCTGTCCCGACGGCTGGCTCAAGTACGAGGAAGTCGGCAACACCGCCTACATCACATTTGACCACTTCACCTCCAACTACAGCGGCTGGGCCTACTATGAGGCGACGGAAGAGGATGGACTGGATGATACCGTCCAGCAGATCATTGAAGCCCACAAGCAGATCACCCGCGAGGGAAGCCCCATCGAAAACGTGGTGCTGGATCTGAGCAACAACTCCGGCGGCGCCGTGGACGCGGCGGTCGTAGTGCTCGCCTGGTTCCTGGGCGATGCGCCTTTCAGCGTCAAGAACATGGCCACCGGCGCCATGTCCACCTCCGTCTACCGCGCGGACGTAAACCTCGACCACGAGTTTGACGAGCACGACACCGTGGCCGACAAGCACCTGTACTGCCTGGTATCCCCGGTGAGCTTCTCCTGCGGCAACCTCGTGCCCGCGGCGCTCAAATCTTCCCAGAAGGTCACGCTCATCGGCCGCACCACCGGCGGCGGAAGCTGCATCGTCCAGCCTGCCACCACCGCCTACGGCACGGTTTTCCAGATCTCCGCGCCGCAGCGCATGTCCTTCCTGAAAAACGGTTCGTTCTATGACATCGACCAGGGCGTCGCCCCGGATTTCTATGTCGACGACATCACAAAGCTCTATGACCGCCAGGCCATGACCGACTACATCAACGGTCTTTTCTGAGAAATCATACGCAAAGAAAACAGCCGCTGTCCGAAAGGGCAGCGGCTGCTTGTTTATTGCTTGCTGTTTTACTGGGCGGAGATGTCGGTGGTGAACTCGCCGTTCTCGATGGCGAGGAACACGGTCTCTTCCGTAGGATCTGTGACATTGAGGGTCAGTGCGACGTTCTCAAAGCCGAGGCGCTCGATAATCTCGGCATAGAGATTGTAGTCGTCGAGCTTGTCCTGCTTGAATGCATCCCAGTTATTGGTGTTCTTGACGTTGTCGGTGGTGACATTTTCGTCCCACATGTTGACGGTGATGTGGCTGCCGTCCTTAGCGACGGTGACGTCTCTGCACTCACCCCAGGTGTTGTTGAGGTCAGCGTCGATCATCAGGGCCACCTCTCCCACATCGAGGGTGTGGCGCTGGACGGTGGACATGATGATGGAAGAGAGGGAGTGGATCTCCTCATTGGAAACACCGGTGAACACAAATTCCACGCCGGAGTTGTCGTCAGAGATGAGGATGACGCCGTTGATGCTGTCGCTGTCCTTGTCCTCGTAGACCAGGACGCTCAGGTCGTTGACCCAGAGGATTCCGTCGCTCACACAGCCGAGTTCGACAATGTGCTTCTCCACATCTTCAAGGCTGGTTGCGCCGTCAAGGTTGACGTGGTGGACCTTCATGGTCATGCTGCCGGTGCTGTCGGTATAGAGAAGATAGGTGTCGTCGGGCATGTCGGTCTGCGCGGTCAGGATATCGGGGACCCAGACATCCAGTTCAAGGTCGCCGACCTTGACGAAATCGCCGTTGAGCTTGTTGGACAGTACGGCTCTCCATGCAGTGATGAAGCTCAGGGTCTGCATACCGGCGCCCTCACCGTCAGCCATGGCGGTCGCGGACAGCGCAAACAGCATGACAAATACGAGAAGCATTGCGATTATTTTTTTCATGATGATTTTCTCCTTTTCATATTCAAAAACCCCTTCGGGTCCAATATACGAAATCGTTAAAATCCCGGAACAAGCGGAGGCTTTATCGCCCTCGCTTGATCCGGGTGGATCCGGCTGCTGCCGATTCGCCTTACCAGCGAAGCTCCCTGCCAAAGTGGCGGGCGTACTCTTCCTTGGTCATGATCTGGGTGCTGATGTGATATGCCTGCGCGAATTCGATGGCCTTCTCCTTGCTCGGCGCCGGCGCGATCACCGTGCCGTTTTGCCGGATGAGCCAGTACTTTTGACCGTCACCGTCGTCAACGATCACGCCGCCGGACACTTCCTGCACATCGAGATCGTCCAGCTTTTTGAAATTGTTTTCGATGCCCATTTGAATACCTCCGTTCAGGTTCTGTCTTCGTATACCCTCTTACCAGGACTTGAGCCGGCCCTTGCAGATGGGGCATACATTTTTGTTGTAATACTCGGTGTACATGGGGGCATTGAGCTTGATCTCATTGCCGCAGGTGCAGCAGATGACCTTGCGGATATAGCCGCTGCCGCCGGTCACGTTTTCAGCTTCCTGCTCGTCGAGGACTTTCTTTTCTTCGGACATGATGGTACGCTCCTTCAAACAGATTTTGATTTTGCATTGGTTCCTGCCTGCAAATATATTCTACCAATTTTTTTATCACAGAATTGTCACACAGTCAATGAAAAAATGGCAGTTCCATCCGGCTTTCAGCCAATTCTTTTTGAATTTTCCTTGCACCGGGAGTGGGTGCGTGATAATATAATATGCGGAAAATTATGGACAGACTGGAGAAAGCTGAATGGAAACCATTATAGATAAACTGCAGCGATACACAGAGAAAAATCCAGGCGCCGCAATCCTGTTTGACGATGCGCACTCCAAAGGCATCACCTACGAACAGCTTGACGACATGTCCGCTCGCGTTTACGGCTGGCTCAAGGCCAACAAGATCGGAAAAGAAGATTTTGTGCTCATCGACCTGCCGCGCGGCGTGCTGCCGGTTATCGCGATGGTTGGCGTATGGAAGGCGGGCGCCGCCTGGGCCCTGGTGGAGGATACTTATGCCCCCGAACGCATCAACTACATCCGCAACGACTGCGGCTGCCGGCTGGACATCAGCGCCGACAACTGGGACGATATCATGCGCACATCCCCCCTTGAGGGCCACGAGACGCCGGATGAGCATGACGCGGCCTACGCCATCTACACCTCCGGCACCACCGGCAATCCCAAGGGTGTGCTGCACGAGTACGGCAATCTCCAGCGCGCCATCGATTCCATTCGCATCGACGGCGTGGTGCCCTTCAGCGAGAAGGACAGACTGGCAACCCTCGCACCGATGAACTTTGTCGCCACGGTCATCGTCATCCTCTCGGCCCTGAACGTCTACTGCGGCAAGAACTACATTGTGTCCTACTCCACCATCAAGAACACCACCGCGCTTGCCAAGTTCTTTCTCACCAAGCGCATCACCATCACCTTCCTGACCCCGTCGTATGTGCGCAAGATCGGCACCAACACCGGCCCCTTCCTGCGCATGCTCTTCGTGGGAAGTGAGCCTGCCAACAACCTTTACAACAAAAACCTCGACCTCATCAACATCTACGCCTGCAGCGAGAGCGGCTTCGCGGTCGGCTTTTTCAAGATCGACAGGGCCTATGAGACCTGCCCTATCGGTAAGCCCCAGGTGGAGACGGAGATCACGCTCATCGGTGAGGACGGGAAAGAGGTCGCCGACGGCGAGACCGGCGAACTCTGCTTTGTAAACCCGTATGTGCGCGGCTACATAAACCTGCCCGAGGAGACGGCGCGTGCCTTCGTCAACGGCGTCTACCACACGGGGGATCTCGCAACAAAGGACGAAAACGGCAATTATGTCCTGCTCGGCCGCAGCGGCGACATGATCAAGATCAACGGCAACCGCATTGAGCCCGCCGAAATCGAGGCCGCCGTCAAACAGGCCCTCGGCATCGACTGGTGCGCAGCCCGCGGCTTTGAAGAGGACGGAAAGAGCTACCTGTGCGCCTACTACACGGAAGACGTGCAGTTTGATCCCGCAAGCTTGCGGGAGGAGCTTCTCAAGCGTCTGCCCTATTACATGATCCCGGCCTACTTCATGAAGATCGACAACATCCCCCTCAAGGCAAGCGGCAAGCTCGACCGCAAAGCTCTGCCCGCCCCGGACGCGAAGGACTTCCAGTCCGGCTACGTGGCTCCCGAAAACGACACCGAGAAGGCCATCTGCGACGCCATGGCCGAGGTGCTGGGCCTTTCGAAGGTCGGCGTTGAGGACGATTTTTATGAACTCGGCGGCGACTCTCTCGGCTCCATCGACCTTGTGAGCAAGTGCGCGCTTGAGGGCCTGAACGCGGGGCTTGTCTTCCGCGGCCGCACTCCGAAGAAAATTGCAGAACTTTACCTGGAAAGTCTCGCCGACAATGACGGCGTAGCCCCCGAAGTGAAGGAGCAGGAGGCGCGGCAGAGCGAGCACCGCCTGACGACCGAGCAACTCTATATGGTGGACTATCAGCTCTACACCCCGAACTCCACCATGTATAACCTCTACTCCATGATGAAGCTGGACAAGGACTTCATCGACATGCACAAGATGGCCGAGACACTCAAGGAGGTCATCGCCCGTCATCCGGCCCTGCTGACAAAGTTTTCCTGGAATAAAGACCGCGAGCTGGTGCAGACCTGGCACCCGGAGGAGAGCTGGGACATCCCGGTGGAAAAGCTCACGGAGTTTGAGATGCGCTATGTGCGCGACAACCTGGTTTATCCCTTCAAGATCGTGGGCGGCAGACTCTGCCGCTGCCGCGTGTTCGAGACCGAGAAGGCCGGCTATGTCTTTTTCGACGTGCACCACTCCGTGTTTGACGGCACCTCCCTCAAGGTATTCATGTCGGACATCGGCAAGACTTACATGGGCCTTGAGGCCGACCCCGATTTCTATTATCTCATGCTCCAGCGCCGCGAGGACGCGGTGAACACTGCCTTCTACGACGAAAGCCGCCGCTACTTTGAAAACCGATATGACCGGATCGAATGGTCCTGCTACCCGAACATCGACCATGAATCCAGAGACAACGAGATGGGTGAGCTCTTTGCGCCCCTCGGCATCCTCCAGCCTCAGATGAACGCCATAGAGAAGGCATACAAAATCAGCCGCAACGAGTTCTTCATCACGGTCGCAGCCCTGGCCATCTCCATTTACAACAATGCCCCCGACGTGAAGATCTCCTGGATCTACAACGGGCGCGAGGATATGCAGAACATGACCACCGTCGGCCTTCTGTTCCGCGACCTGCCCATCGGCATCCGCTTCAAAGACTCTGACACCCTGCGCAACGTTTTTGCAGACGTGCACGAGCAGGTACAGAAGGGCATCGAATACAGCTGCTATCCCTATGTGGACAGCCGCAACGCCGTCAGCGACGGCGAGTGCGCATACCTTCTCTACCAGCAGGACATCCGCGACATGGGCGGCATGGACGGCTTTGACATTGAGATGGTGGATATCCGCCAGAACCAGGCTGCCAGCCAGACCATCCTGGACATGGAAATCCTGGACGGGGCGGAGGGCCTTACCCTTATGATCGACTTTGCTGCCTCCCGCTACAAGGAGGAGAGCATGGAGCGCTTTAAGGATGTCTATGTCAAGCTCGCCCAGGCTCTTGTGACCCACAACTCCCAGGCGGACGTGACCATCGGCGAGATCAGGGACAAGCTTGACGATCACAGGAACTTCTTCAAGACCATCGCGGGCATCTTCAGCAGAAAGAAGTAAGCAGATAATGGATCAGGAAAAGGAACTGTCCCAGGAGTTTACCTTCTGGTCTCTTCTCAAATTCGTCGCCCCGAGCATCTTCACCTTTGTCTTCATCGGCGTGTATCAGATGGTGGACGGCCTGTTCATCGAGCGTTTTGTGGGTGAGCTTGCCATCAGCGCTGTGAACCTCTATTATCCTATCATCAGCCTCTTCATCGCCGTCGGCATCATGATCGGCACCGGCGGCAACGCCGTCATCGTCAAGAAGGTAGGGGAGGGCAGACGGAAGGAGGCCGGTCAGACCTTCTCGCGCGTCATGACCTTCACGGTGCTCTGCGGCATTGTCTTTACTGCCGTGTGCCTCGCCTTTGCCGATCCCATCATGCGCCTGTGCGGGGCAACCGACGGCAACATCGAATACCTGCGCCCCTATTATCTGACTCTCAGCACCTTCTCCCTTGCAATCCTGCTGCAGTCCGAGCTCGGTATCCTCATCATCGGCGAGGGCAAGACCGTCGTGGCTGCCGTCGTCATTATGGTGGGCGGCGTGCTCAACTGTGTGCTGGACTATGTGTTCATGGCAAAGCTCGACTTGGGCATCAAGGGCGCCGCCATCGCCACCGTCATCGGGTACTGCAGCACCATCGCCTACGCCGTGTGGTTTTACTCCATCGCGCGCAAGAGCTCCTACCATCTGGAGCTTGCGAAGCCCGACATGAAGGAGATCGGCGGCATCTGCTTCAACGGCTCGTCCGACATGATCTCAAACCTTGCCGAGGGCGTCACGGTCCTGTTTATGAACCACCTGGCCTACCGCTGCTATGGTGAGGTCGGCGTGAGCGCGCTCGCGGTCATCACCTATGTGCAGGTGCTCATCTCCATGGTGTTCATGGGCTACACCTCGGCGGTGGAGCCGGTGTTTTCCTACCACTACGGCAGCGGTAATACCGGGATGCGAAAACGCGTCTATCGCCTGAGCATCTGCTGGAACCTGGTGCTTGGCGCGGTGACGATGCTGGTGCTGTTTGTGCTGCGCCCGACGCTGGTGGGCATCTACTTCGACGAGGGTACGGATTTTTACAACATCGCCTCCCTCGGCTATCTGATCATGCTGCCGGCCTGCGTGTTCATCGGGCTGAACATCTTCGGCTCCGGACTTTTCACAGCTTTCGGAAACGGTGTCGTGTCCGGGCTTTTGTCGCTCATTCGCTCGCTGATCATCCTGACGGCCTGCCTCTACGGCCTGACGGCCCTGTTCGGCGGCCCAGGCCTCTGGAGCGCCTGGCCCGCAGCCGAGATCCTGAGCTGTTTTGTCACCGTGTTCTTTCTCAGAAAATACCGCGGAAAATATCAGTACGCATAAAAAATACCGAATCTCTGGACTGTTTAAGGAGGAAAAGCCATGCTGAACATTACCAAAAAGCAGGAGGGGACTGCCCTTACGGTCGCCCTGGAGGGACGCCTCGATACCAATACCGCGCCTGGATTTCAGGCGGAAGTGGAGCCGCTGCTGGGCGGCCTCAGTGAGCTGACACTGGACTGCGAAGCGCTCGACTACATCTCTTCGGCCGGACTTCGCGTGCTGCTGACCTTCGAGCAGGAGCTTGAGGAACAGGGCAAGCCCATGAGGCTTTGCAATGTCAACGACATTATCCGCGACGTGTTCGATGTGACGGGCTTTCTGGAGATCCTGACGATCGTCTGAAAGAGCCCATGAAAGAGCTGACTTTGCCTGCGGCAAGGGAGAACATCCCTGCCGTCATCGACTTTGTCAACAGGGAGCTCAAAAGCGTGGGCTGTCCCATGAAGACGGAGGCGCAGATCGACATTGCCATCGACGAGCTCTACAGCAATATCGCAAACTACGGCTATGACGGCGAGAACGGCAGGGTGCTGGTGCGGCTCGAAACGGAGATTCGGCCGCGCGCCGTAACCATCTCCTTTATCGACGAAGGCCGTCCCTTTAATCCCCTTGAGCGCGAGGACCCGGATGTGTCGCTGTCAGCCCGGGAACGGAAGATCGGGGGCCTGGGCATCTTCATGGTCAAGAAGAGCATGGACGATGTACGCTATGAGTACCGGGACGGGAAGAACATCCTGACCATCAGAAAGACACTGCCATGAGTGAAAGCAAGAGAATGAAAAAGCCGCGCAGGATCAGTATGCAGGTCAAGCTCAGCGCGCTGGTGATCAGCAGCATTCTGGTTGTGGCGCTCGGCCTGACGGCGATCAGCTACTATGTTTTCTGTCAGCGTGTGGACGACAGATATATCAATACAGTCCAGCATGCCGTCCAGGCCTGCGCCGACAATGTGGACGACGATGAACTTCTCTACTTCTGGTCCCGTATCAATACACACGAATTTCGTACTGTTCGCGATCACGCAATGCAATTGGAAGACGAGACAGTGATTGCGAACTGGCTTTGCACCCAGCCGGGCTGGTATTTGATAGAATATGAGCTCGAGGGATCAACAGATCTGGATCAGAATGATGCCGAAGACGAGGAACAGATCGACTATGAAGCCTGGACGCTGATGGACGACTATGAGAGAATCATGTCGGAGCTTCTGGCAATCAAGGACTATTTCGACGCGGACAGCGCCTATTATCAGTACAATGAAGGCGATGTGACCTACAATATCGCGGACGTGGACGAAAACCTCTTCTATATTGGCACAACGGAACCGCCGATAGCGGAATTTGACGGTTACGAGGGGAATGTCAGTGTTCCGCCGATTGTGTACCATTCGGACTTCGGCTGGCTTCTCACCGCGATCGAGCCGGTCATGAACTGGGAGACAATGGAGCCGATCGCGGTCGCGGGCGTTGATTTCAACATGACCGAAATCGTGCGCGAGCGCTATTCCTTCGTGCAGCAGAGCCTGGTCTTTGTGGCCATCCTGCTCGCCGCCGCGATCGCTGCGAGTGTCACCGTGCTCCGGCGCACTGCCATCCGCCCCCTGCGCGAGCTCTCCGACGCCGCCACCTGCTTTGCAAAAGAAGAGCGGGCCTTCACCAAGGAGGACATCATCGAACTGGATATCCGCAGCAACGATGAGATCGGCGATCTGTATCATGAGATCCGTTCCATGGAAAACCGCATCGTGGACTACACCGAGCACCTGACTCAGGTGACGGCGGAGAAGGAGCGTGTAAGCACCGAACTGCGCACCGCCTCCGGCATCCAGGAAGCCATGCTTCCGAGCATCTTTCCTGCCTTTCCCGATCGGGAGGACTTTGACCTCTACGCGAGCATGACCCCCGCCAAGGAGGTCGGCGGCGACTTTTATGACTTCTTCCTCATTGACGACACCCACCTTGCCGTCGTCATTGCGGATGTATCTGACAAGGGTGTGCCGGCGGCCCTTTTCATGATGTCGTCCAAGATCCTCATCAGTTATCGCGCGCAGTTTGGAGGCAGCCCCAGCGAGATCCTGAGTGCCGTGAACGCCGAAATCTGCAAGAACAACAAATCAAAGATGTTTGTCACCGTCTGGCTCGGCATCCTGGATCTGGAGACCGGTATGCTGACATGCTCAAACGCCGGGCATGAGTATCCCATCATCCGGGGCGGCGATGGGGAATTTCGCGTGTATAAAGACAAGCACGGCCTTGTGGTGGGCGCGATGGCGAAATCCAAATACCGCGATTACGAGATCAAAATGGAGCCGGGCGACGCCATCTTCGTCTATACCGACGGCGCACCGGAGGCAAACAACGCCGCCGGTGAATTCTACGGGATGGAGCGGCTGACCGCCGCGCTCAACCGCTGCGCCGGAATGAGCCCCCAGGGCATCCTTGAAGGAGTCAAGGCAGATGTGGACGCCTTCACCGGCGACGCAAGCCAGTTTGACGATCTGACCATGCTGTGCCTCTGCTACAAGGGGAAAAAAGAAACGCCCCGGCAGGAGGGCACCTGACAGGCCATCATATACCGGCCGGCGGGTTTCAGTCGGAGCAGTTCAAAACCATCAGCAAAATGAGAAAGCGCAGGTGTCAAAATGAACGAAAACAATCAGACCACAAACAGCGCTCCGCAAAAGAAGGAGAAGCTGACCCGCAAGGAAAAACGCGCGCGCTGGAAGGCAGCAAAGCGCGCAAAAAAACAGGAGATCCGCGAGTATTACCGCTATGCGCCCTGGCCGAAGAAGGTGTGGAACCTGGGGCTTAAACAGGTACTTAAAACCGTGTTTATCCTGGCGCTCGTCTTCGGCGTGCTGACAGCGAATATGGAGACCATTTTCAGAGAATTCGTGGCTCCCATCATGCGGGCAAGCATCATGGAGCAGCGCAACAAGCCCCTGACAGATGAGCAGAAGAAGCAAATCTATGAACTCGCGCCCATCGACGAGGAGGGGGCTGCGCGTATCGACGCGCTGCCCGCATCCAAGGCGGACGAGACCTGGACCATCAGTGTCTATCTGGTCGGCGCGGACCTGGAAGATGACACGGAAAACGATCTGTCCTACGTGACCACAGTCATGACGAGGGAAGCACAGCAGGACGCGGCGAATGAAAAGAAGATGCTGATGATGGATCGCCTCAGCCGCTACAACAACGAGCTTGCGGACAACGGTCTGGAGCTGCCGAAGTTCTTCTATTACCCCGATGTGCCGGTGGCATCCTCCACGGTGGTGACCCAGGATGTGCACGTCTCTGATCGCATGGGCATGGCCTCGGCTGACATTTCGGAGCTGACCTCAGACGTGTGGAGAGATAACATCCAGATCGTCATCCAGACCGGCGGCGCTACCCACTGGACGAATGATCTCATCAACCCCAACCGCACCCAGCGCTTTCTTTACAAGGGCGGCAAGTTCACCGAGGTAGCGGATCTGCCGCTGCAGCCCGCGTCCGAGGCGGACACCCTGGCGGGCTTCCTGCGCTTCTGCCGGGACGAGTACCCCGCCGACCACAATGTGCTGATCCTCTGGGATCACGGCGGCGGCCCC
>JBGUQD010000042.1:0-35759 GCA_045130755.1 Candidatus Limivicinus sp.
CGCCATCACGGGTGTTCTGTTCAAGGATGCGCGCATCCGGAAAATCCTGATGCTGCTGCTCTTTTTCTGCTTCCAGCCGCTTTTGACGACGCCGTTCCTCTACGGCAATATTCCGGCCTACGCCTGCGGGACAGTTGCGGTCTGGATGTTTCTGCTGCATATCAGGAGAGGTGGTCGTATGAAATACGGCATGCTCTGCATCGCGTTTCTGACGCTTGCCGTCACACTCAAGCTGAATCTCCTTATATATTGCGTCGCGATTGGCATCGTATGGATTATCATGCTGCTCAAGAAACCCTCAAGAAAATCTCTCTTGTGCTTGGTTCTCGCAGCGGCCTGTGTGCTCACGCTGCCGAAACTGCCTCAGAAGCTCTACGAGTACCGCGTTGGTGTGCATTACGGGAAGGGAATTCCGATGATTGCATGGATGGCCATGGGATTCAGTCAGGGCCACGCAGCCCCCGGCTGGTATCGGGAAGACTATACCGTGGCTGCTTTCGAACATAATGGCCATGACAATGCTGCCACCGCCGAAAATGCCAAACGCGTACTTGAGGACCGGCTTTTTGTCTTCAGGACCGATCCGGCCCTTGCGCGCGACTTCTTTACCGAGAAACTGCGCAGCCAGTGGAATGAGCCGAGCTATGGCTCCATCTGGATCAATCAGGTGTTCCCAAGCTACAGTGAGAAGGGAATAATGTACGACCTTTTGTGCGGCAGCGGCGCGAAGCGAACGCTGGATGTGATGAACGTTTACCAGCAGTTTGTATTCTTCTCTCTGCTTCTTGGCCTGATCCGACTCGGTAAAAAGAAGGATCTGCTGCGCTGTCTGCTGCCGCTTGTGATGCTGGGCGGGCTTCTGTACCATCTTCTTTTTGAAGCCAAGAGTCAATACGCGCTGCCTTACTTTGTGCTGATTCTGCCCATTGCGGCCTACGGGCTGTTCACCCTGTACCGAAAGGTTGAGCTTCGATAATGACAAGGGTAAAGAGAATCCCGACTCTCGCCGCACTGTGGCGTGAAAATCGATTGCCGTTTCTGTCGGCCGTGCTTGCGGGCCTTGTCGCTCACGGCTACGCATTCGGCAACAAACTTCTCAATCATGATGAGATTGAATCCCTGTTTGGCAAAGGCGCCACCGTGACCTCCGGCCGCTGGGGACTCGAGCTCGTGAAGATGTTGTTCCCGGACTGGTCCATGCCCTGGATCTACGGCCTCGTAAGTCTCGCGCTGATTGCGCTTGCTGCCTGTCTGATGCTGAAGACGCTGGATATTCACACCAGGCCCATGCGAATCCTGCTCCCGGCCATTGTCGCGACCTTCCCGTCCCTCACCGGCAACTTCTGCTTCATGTTTACCTCCTCCGCTTATGCGTGGTCGTTCTTCCTGACCTGCCTTGCGGTGTATCTTTTCCGGGAAGGGGATTTCAGACGCGGCGTTTTCAGCTCGCTGCTTATGGTGCTGGCACTGGGAATCTATCAGGCATATATCTCCGTTGCGGCGTGTCTGTTTCTCCTGCTCATGCTGCGCGACGCACTGGACGGGGAGAAGACGGTGCCGGAGATCATTCGCTTTGGCGTCAAGGCACTGGCCATGATGCTGTTGTCTGTTGCTATTTACTACCTAGTTACGCAGCTTGTCTTCCGTATCACGGGCGCACAGTTCAATGACTATGTGACCGAGAACGTAAAAATTGCCGTCAGTTTTCCGCGCCGTGTGCGCATGGCTTACGATGCCTTCCTCTACATCTTTACTTTCCGAAACTTTTACCTGATTACAAGTGAAGCCTCCCGTTATCTGCACATTGTCCTCGGGGTACTGACCATTGGTGCGATCGCATTCATTACCCTTCGCGGCAGAAAACCGCTGCACACGGCGCTTGCCGGCTGCCTGCTGATCCTGCTGCCTCTCGCCGTCTGCTGCATGTTCCTCATTATGTCGCAGGAGTCGATCCATACCCTCGTCATGTATAGCTTCGTGAGTGTATATCTGCTGATGGGGCTCGCTGCAGAGCGGCTGGAGCGCGTTCCTGCCGCATCGTTCCTCGCCGTTCCGCTTACGGTGATCGTGCTGGCCAACGCGTATTTTGCCAACATGTGCTATCTCAAGCTCAATCTGCAATATGAGAATGCCCGTGCCTTTTATACCGTGCTCGCGGCGCGGGTAGAGAGCGTGCCGGGCTTTGACGGGGAATGCAGACTCTGCCTCGTGGGAAAGCAGGGCAATCTCCTGCACAGCTTCCCGGAGCTGGATACTGAACTATTTATGGGTGTCAACCGGGACCTCGTGAATATCTATTCCCGGGAAAACCTGATCCGCTATTATCTGGGGCTTGATATCCCCTTTGCTGATGAAACGGAGACCGGAAAACTGGAAAACGACCCGCGGGTAGCCGCAATGGCAGAATACCCCTATGACGGATCTATCCGGCTGATCGATGATCTTCTTGTAGTGAAACTGGGATGAGATCGGAGGTGAGAGGCATGACCGGAAGAAAACATGTGCTGACGTGTATGGTTCTGCTTCTCGCGTTCCTCCTCTGTGCGTGCGGGAAAACGGGCGCGGCACAGAAGACGGTGGTCATTCTGCATGAGACCGAAGTGCCGACACCTTCACCGGAGCCGGCGGTGGCTGCCGAAAGCCCTGAACCAGGTGCGGTGAAAGCCTCCGAATGGTACGGCTGGTGGCGCATGTTCAACACCAGCGGGGACTGGGCGCACATGTACGGCTACTACTGGGACTGTTGCGCCGAGATTCGCAAGGAGGGCGACAGCCTGCGCCTGCAGCTCTGGGACGAAGATATATCAAAATACATTGGCCTTTCCAGTGCCCGGATACGCGAGGAGGACGGCATGCTGCAATGCATGGTGGGGGCCTTTCTCGACCGGGAGATCGGGCCTGATGACTGGCACATCACCCGGACGCAGGATGACTGCGGTGTGCTGCTGCATATCGAGGGGAACTACAAAGCCGTCGGTGAGGGCGGATTTCAGTACGAAATCTTTCTGCGTCCATGGGGCAGCCGATGGCCCGGGAGCGAGGATGAAAAGCCATATCACTATGAAGACTGGTATCTGCCGCTTATCAATGCGGGCGTAAAGATGCCGGATGAGATCGGAAAGGGAACATGAAACAGTTATTTATTGACCTGCACTGCGATACACTTTTTACCCTTCGGCGGGAGGCCTGCACACTGAAAAATGCGCCTGGGCACATCAACCTTGAGAAGCTCGTAAACGGCGGAGCACTGCTCCAGTGCTTCGCCGATTTTATCCCCATGCATGAAGCTGCCGCAGAGTACGGTATTCAGGCTGAGCCATGGGATTTTTTCCTTGAGCAGGCGGCGTTATTCCGCAGGGAGTCTCTGGCATACCCTGACCGCCTGGCACCGGTCAACAGTTTTTCGGACATTGAGAAAAACCGTGCCGGGGGCCTTGCCTCTGCCATGCTCACAGTGGAGGACGGAGCCTGTATCGACGGGGACATCGCCCGCCTGCACACGATGTATGATCTTGGCGTGCGGCTCATTACGCTCACCTGGAACTATGAAAACTGCTTCGGATATCCCAATTCTCCGGACCCGGCCCTGCACCGTAAAGGGCTGAAGGAATTCGGCTTTGCAGCCCTCGGAGAAATGGAACACCTTGGCATCATCGCGGATGTCTCCCACCTGTCGGAGGGCGGCTTCTGGGATGTGGTGCACACGAACAAAAAGCCATTTGTCGCCTCCCACTCCTGTGCCCGGGCTCTGTGCGATCACAGCCGTAATCTCACGGATCAGCAGCTTCGCGCTCTCGGCGACGCGGGCGGCGTGTGCGGGGTGAATTTCTACTCCAAATTCCTGCGTGACGGGGCATCGCACAGTACCAACGAGGACATCTTGCGGCATCTGGAGTATATAGCCGACCACGCCGGAATTGAAGCTGTGGCTCTCGGTTCTGACTTTGACGGCATAGAATGCACGCTTGAAATGGAAAACTACGGCGGTCTTGTCCATCTTGGCGAACTGATCACCGACCGCTTCGGCGCTGACAATGCCGAGAAGATTTGTTACCAGAACGCGATGCGCGTTTTTCGGGATGTGATGAGATAGAATGAGAAGAATGGAATACGGCGGCGAGCTGTTTGATATAAGGTCCAACCGTCCTTTTAACGGCTCAGACCAGAAGCTGATCCCGTCAGACTGGCAGCTCTATCGCAGCGGTCGGGACGCACTCAGGGCTTTTGCTCGGCTTGCGGACCGGAAGCGGATACTGATGCCCGCGTTGTGTTGCTCGTCCATGGTACTGCCTTTCCGGCAAAGCGGCTGGGAGGTGGCCTTCTATCGGCTCAAGCCGGATCTCAGCGCCGATGAGACAGATGTCTCCGGCAAGCTCCGCAGCGACGATGTCCTGCTCTATATGCGCTATTTCGGCATTCGCCCCTTTTCGGATGCATTTCTGCAAGGTCTTCGTTCAAGCAGACACAATATCCTCTTCCTGGAAGACCGGACGCATGACATCTGGACGAAGCGTATTGACACCGGTTTCCTTCCGGACGCTGTGGCTGCAAGCCTCAGAAAATGGGCGGCACTGCCCGAGGGCGGGATGCTCAGAACAGGCCTCGGCACGTACCCCGCCAAACCAGATACCTGTTATGGTGATCTGCGCCGTGAGGCTATGGAGGAAAAAAGCCGATATCTTGAAACCGGCGATGAAAGTCTCAACCTGGATGCCCGGGAAAATTACAGCCGCGCCGAACAGCTTCTGGACATAAGTTCGGAGCCGGTACGTATGGCTTCGCAGTATGAGACTCTGCTGTGCAGGCTGAACTTTACGGCGATTCTGGAAGCACGGCAACGGAATCTGTGCCGCCTGCTTGAGCGTCTCGCGCCTTTGTTTGTGGATGGTACTGCACATCTTATGACGGACGCCCCGGAAAGAAGTGGGTTGTATCTGCCCATCCTGATCAATAACCGCGACAGCGTACAGCGGGAACTGATCAGCCGCAGATTCTACTGCCCGGCGGCAATCTGGCCCGAACCACCGGAGGCGGCAGGCGTTTGCCCTGTGAGTCATTTTGTAACGGAACACATGCTCTCCATCCTCTGCGACCAGCGCTATACCGAGGCTGACATGGACTTTTTGGCGGATAACCTTATTGACATTCTGAGAAATTCCGGAGGGAACCCCACATGAAGATTGATCAAACCGTCTACCACGGCAGACCGGCCGACACGCGCATCCCCAAGGAAGAGCGCTGCTATGAACTGCTGGACCGCCTCGGCGTCGAATACGTCCGCGTCGACCATGAGCACGCGGACACCATCGAAGCTTGCCACGAGATCGAGAAGCTTCTCGGATGCGAGATCTGCAAGAACCTCTTTCTCACAAACCGGCAGATGACCGAGGTATGGCTTTTGCTCATGCCGGGAGAGAAACCCTTTAAGACCAAGCTCCTTTCAAAGCAGATCGGCTCGGCTCGACTGTCCTTTGCCAGTGCCGAACAGATGCTGCACTACCTGGATATCACGCCCGGCTCGGTGAGCGTGCTGGGGCTCATGAACGACAAGGAGAACAAGGTTCGCCTGCTCATAGACCGAGATCTTCTGACGCAGGAATCCATCGGCATGCACCCCTGTATCAACACCTCATCCCTGCGCATGAAAACGGAGGATCTCACGGAAAAGCTTCTGCCTGCCATGGCGCATGAGCCGACCGTTGTCGACCTGCCGTGGGATACAGAATAGTTAACATAATTATATTTCCATAACAAGAGCCGCGCATTGCACGCGGCTCTTTTGCCTTCTGGCTAATTCCTCTGCGATCCGGCAACAATAGCCGGGAGGTGATAACATGGAAGAAGTACAGGAGTTTGGCCAAACGCGGCAGGGAAGTATCCACTGTCTGACCGTCATCGGCCAGATTGAGGGGCACCAGATCCTGCCCGATGATGTGAAAACAACGAAGTATGAGCATATTCTGCCGACCATCGCTGCGGTAGAAGAATCGCCGGAGATTACAGCGATGTTGATCCTGCTCAATACCGCAGGCGGCGATGTCGAAGCGGGTCTTGCCATCGCAGAGATGATCGCCGGCATGCGAAAGCCCACCGCCTCCCTGGTGCTCGGCGGAGGACACTCCATCGGCGGGCCGCTTGCCGTCGCGGCTGACCGGAGCTTCATCGCACCCTCGGCTTCCATGATGATCCATCCGGTGCGTATCACCGGCGTCGTGATAGGGGCGGCCCAAACCTATGACTACCTCGCCCGCATGCAGGCGCGCATAACTGCTTTCGTCACGAGTCACTCCCGTATCCCTGAGCAGCGCTTTGTGAGCCTTATGTCGGATTCTACCCAGCTTGCAAATGACGTTGGCAGTATCCTCACCGGACAGGAGGCAGTGGATGAGGGGCTGATCGACTCCGTCGGTACTCTTGCTGACGCACTTGCGTATCTGCATAAGCGTGGCGATAGTTCGCAAGCCCCTTGCTAAGACAGCGTTCAGATGTATTTTTACTTGAAAAAATGAATGAAATAAGCGATAATAATAAGCCGTAAACAGAGAAATGGGGTATGTACAATGTTCACGATCATGGAAGCATCCGACGCTGTAAAGCTCATACCCGACGGCGCAGTGATCGGCCTCAACTCCTTTGTCGGCACGGCAAATCCGGAAAAGCTGCACGACGCTATCACTGAGAGCCATCGACAAACCGGCCACCCGAACAAGCTGACGCTGATCTCCTCAGCCGGCTTCGGCCTTTTTGATCCGAACCGCGGCGCGGAGAACTATATCCGTGAGGGCGCTGTCAGCAAAATCATCTGCGGGCACTTCGGCTCCATGCCCAGTACCAAAAAGCTGGTGCTGGAGGACCGCTTTGAGGCATACAATCTGCCCCTCGGCCCCATGTCCCACGCCATGCGCGCTCAGGCGGGCGGGCACGACGGGTACATCACCAAGCTCGGCCTCGGCATCTTTGCCGACCCGCGCGTGGAGGGTCCGGCTCTCAACGGCATTTCTCACGACGATACACTCGTAAAGGTCGTAAATATCGAAGGGGAGGACTATCTTCGCTATCGTCTGCCCGCCTTCGACATTGCCCTTATTAAAGCTTCCAGCGTCGACGCCAAGGGAAACATCTCCTTTGAAAGCGAGTACAGCACTATCGACGCTCTGTCGATCGCCCAGCTTACGCGGCGCAATCACGGCAAGGTCATCGTGCAGGTGGACCGGGTGAAGTCGGATTTCAGCCGCCCGCGGGATGTGATCATTCCCGCCGTGCTGGTGGACGTGGTGGTCGTATGTGAGCCGGAGAGAGACAACGAAGCATTCGGAACGCTGTCGGGTGATATCCATGTCCCCGCCACCCATATGCAGTACTGGTATCATCGTCTGGAAAAGGAGAATGCGCGCAGCGGCAAAATGCGTACCGATTTCTCGGCCGACATCATCGGACGGCGTGCAGCGAAAGAACTCAGGCGCGGCGACATTGTAAACATCGGCATCGGCATCCCGGAAAAGGTCAGCAAGTACGCTGCGGCAGAGGGTATTCTGCAGGATCTTACCCTTTCGGTGGAGTCCGGCGGGACTGGCGGTCTGCCTGCGGGAGGACTGGAATTTGGCGCTATGATCGGGGCTGATTCCATCAGCGACATGTCCATGCAGTTCGATTTCTACGACGGGGGCGGCTTGGATTGCTGCTTTATGGGCGCGCTGGAGATGGATCGCTTCGGCAACGTCAACGCTCACCGGGGTGTGGATCAGTCCTCCGGCATCGGCGGCTTCGGCAATATCACCGCTGCTACGCACAATGTTATCTTCTGCCTTACCTTCGATACCAAGGGCCTGAACGTGACGGAGGAGAACGGAAAGGTGCACATCAATCAGGAGGGCGTTGTGCCGAAGATCGTGGAGAAGGTGCGCAGCATCAGCTTCTCGGGAACCCGTGCTGTCGAAAATGGACAGCGCGTACTGTACGTGACGGAGCGCTGCGTCTTTGAACTCAAAGCGCAGGGTCTGACGCTCACGGAGGTCTATCCCGGGATAGATAAGCAGCATGACATCCTGGACCGCCTGCCCTTTGCGGTGATCGACGAAACATAAGCAAATGCCATGGCTGCACAGCCATGGCATTTGCCGTTTCATATTTTCATATCCGGCGCTGATGGCTTGTAAAACCGGGAAGAAACAAGTATAATAATTATAAATAAATGTGTGATGCATTTGTGACAGACCGTGTGCTAAGCTCGGCGTATCATACATGCAGAGAGGTGACAGAGATGAATGATATCGAGCGGGAAGCGCTGGCGGACGACATGCTGGAGAAGGTCTCCGGCGGGGCATATAACGGCGCGGTTTTCATGTATACCCTCCAGCCCGGTGACAAGCTTTCAGTGCTGGCACACCGATTCGGGACTACGGTGCGAATTCTGCAGGAGCTGAATAATCTCACGGATGACCCCGATCAGCTTCGCCCCGGCAGAACGCTCATGATCCCCCAGCGATGAAGAGCACGCCGGCAAGGCTCGCCGTCCGGCTCCTGGCCGCGGCTCTCCTGTGGGCATGTGTGTTTTTCCTCTGTCTGCGCATCGGCGGCGGGGGATTGACACTCTTCTATGAGGTGCCGCCGGAGGCGACCGGCCACAGACTGGTTTTCCGGCCGGAGGGGATTGCGAAGGTGTCTGAAAGTGAACTGTCCGCGGATGGGACAGAGCTTTCTGTTCGTCTCGTTCCCGCAGGACGCGGAGAGACAGAGGCAGTGCTCCACTGGGACGGCCTGGAAGAGAGCAGCCTGTATGAATCGGAGATCACAAGTCAGGTTCGCGTCCTGCCTGGAGGCATCCTCTTTGACAGCATCACTTGGAATTTCAGCGGGTGGGAGCTTTTTACCGTCTGCTTCTCCCTCTTTTTGCTGACAGCCGCTCTGATCTTCTATATGCAGTCCCGTCAGGAGAATAAGCGCGTTTTTTTCTCCTATCGTGAAACGGCGGAGCTCGGTCTTGCAATTTTCCTGGTGGTGGCAAGCCTGCTGCGCGTCGATATGCTTTATAGCCTGCTGCGCGGGGAAAACGCCGGAACTGTGTGGTCGTTCCTTGTGAGCACGATCGCCATGGCCCAGACTTTCATGCGCCGTACGGCTTTCATGATCGTTGGCTTCGCTCTGGTAACAGCAGCGAGCAATGTTGTCCTCATACGCCATGAGGGGGCACGCCTGTCCAATATGCTGGGGATCGCCGTGTCACTTGTGATGGTGGGGGGTGCGGCGCTCGGAATATGGATGTCGCGCTCACTGCTACGCTTCCCGATGCGAAACGTGATCCTGAACGTCTATGCGGGCCTGTTTGTGTATTTCGAGTGTCTGCTCACCGCTACGATCATCCGCGCACTGAAGGCCGGGCGACATGAGCCGGCCTATGACAAGGATTATGTGCTGGTACTCGGCTGCCGTATCCGCCCCGACGGTACACTCTATCCGCTTATCCGGGGACGGGTCGACCGGGCGATCACATTTGTCAATGCCCAGTATAAGGCTACCGGAAAGCGCGCTGTCCTGGTGCCGAGCGGCGGGAAAGGCCAGGATGAGCCTCTGACTGAAGGCGAGGCCATGGCCAGATACATGCGCGAAAAGGGCGTGGCGGACGAATACATCCTGCCCGAGACCCAATCCAGAACTACACGGGAGAATCTGCAGTTTTCCCGCCGGCTCATTGAACAGCGGGGAAGCGCTGCCAGGGCCGCCTTCTCAAGCTCCAGCTATCATGTTTATCGTAGCGGCATCCTCGCCTCGGAGGTCGGCTGGGATCTCGACGGCATGGGCAGCCGTACAAAATGGTATTTCTGGCCGAATGCGTTCCTTCGGGAATATATCGGTCTTATGGCGGCGCGAAAGCTCCAGCAGTTCACTGCGATTGCGCTTATCGTTGCCGCTGTCACGGCAGTGACATTATTGGTTATGTAAAAATAATGAAGGTTATGTAAACTAAGGAGGAAAATTTATGGCGCATGCTTGGATCAACAGGGCCTTTTATGAGGCGGTGTGTAGCTTTGAAGAGAGTGAGGCCGCGCAGGAGTATTATTACCGCGTCATGGACGCCGAGGTGGAGCGCGACGGAAAACGGGACACGGTACGCAGCCAGATCCTGCGTGCCTATGCGATGCTTTTCTGCGATGATATCGGCGCTGTAGCGGGTCAGAAAGCGACGCCGGAGGATGTGGAAGCAACAGCGGACCGTCTCTATGTGGGTGAGCCCAGCTTTGACCCGCGCCACTGGTATCGCATGCAGCATCATTTCCCGGTGATTGACGAAGACAACTACGATCGCTTTGCCGCCCTGGTGATCGCGGATCTGAGCGTGGGGCCGCTGCACGATGCGGCGGTAAACGGCGGAGCGATGCTGCTGGTCGGCGCGCTGAATCCCCTGACGCTGAGCCGGGAGGAGCGGCAGAACCAAAAGCTTCGTGTGGTGACGATCCCCAAGGGGGCAAGGGAGGAGGAAACATGAACATTCTCATTGTGCTTGCCAAGGAGACAGAGCGGGAGAGCGTTCGCGAGATGATTTCGGCACACAGACCGGAGGCAGAATTGCGCCTCTTTGACAGTGGGCTGACCGCGCTTGCCGATGCCAGAAAGCAGGAGGCCGATATTGCAGTTATCGACACGGAGCTGCCCGAACTCGGAGGCCTGGACTTCGGCCAGTACCTGCAGGAGCTGTATCCGGATGTGAACCTCATTTATCTCTCCTCGGACAAAGCGGCGGGCTATACCGCCTTGCGTCAGCACGCAAGCGGCATCCTGTCGAAGCCTGTCGCGGAGCCGGAGCTTGTTCGGGAACTGGAGGATCTGAGACACCCGAGTGCGATGAAAAATCACAAGCGCCTGTTTGCACAGACCTTCGGCAACTTTGAACTGTTTGTCGACGGAAAACCGATTGCCTTCAAGTACAACCGGACCAAGGAACTGGTGGCTGTACTTATCAACAACCGCGGCGCCCAGACCAGTAATGGAGAGATCATCGCCAGCCTTTGGGAGGATGACGGAGACCCGGAAAAGAAGGCTTCGTACCTGTCCAACCTGCGGCAGGATCTGCAGAACACCTTTACCAAACTCAAGCTCAATGGTCTCATCCTAAAGCAGCGCGGCAGCCTTGCCATCGCCACAGATCGCATCGAGTGCGATCTCTATGACTGGCTTGAGAAAAAGCAGGAATCCAAGTACCACTATCTCGGCGACTATATGAATCAGTATAGCTGGCCGGAGGTCATGCACGCTGAGCTTGACGAGATTTCCTGGTCATTTGACGATGAATAAGCACAGAAAACATATATAGTCTTTTCAACAATACGCAGACCGCCGTGCAAGTCCGCCCCGGAAACGGGGAAGTGGCGGCACAGCGGTCTGTGCGCGGAAATATGAAAAAAGGAGAATGAAAAATGACGGCAATGAAGAAACCACTTGTGTATCTGCTGGTACTGACCGTGGTGCTGTCTTCAGCTGTCTGCGGCGTCGTGTACGCGTTCGCGGATGAACTGAAGCCCATCACAACGGAGCCCTCGGATATCGACAATCAGCTGAACTTCCTTTACAGCCAGCTCGATACACTCAAGCAGAACGACGGCCAAAATCCCTGGTACTACACCGTCACCGATCTTGACCACAACGGCAGTCTGGAATTTATCGCGGCGTCCCAGCACCCGCAGGACCGCTCCACCAACCTGAAGGTCTGGGAGGTCGGTGCCGACCGTAAGTCTTTGGTCGAGTGCACACTCAGCAAGGATCCGGATGAATCCTTCCCCGATATCCTCACCGACGTGGCAGATACCTTCCATGACACAGCGTCCGGCACATGGAACTACCTGTTCTATGACAATGTGGTCCTGTCGCCCACGGAAGTATATACCAGCAAGAGCGCCTATCATCTCAAGGACGGCGTTATCGGCTATGAACCCTATGCCGTGGAGCATACACTTGTCGCGGGCGGCACGAGAAGTGTTTCCCACACCGATGTAAACGGCATCGTCATTTCGCCCGAGCAGTATAACGCCGCCGGCGTCAATGCCTTTGCCGGGGCTGAGCGCAGCAGCACAAGCTTTGAATGGCTGACCGCCGCGCAGCTTGACAGCGTTACTCGCCTCGTTGACTGCTACTCCGTCTTTACCGGTCAAAAGGCTCCCGCCGAGACCTTCCCGGTCCCCAGACCCGAGGCACTGCAGCAGCAGCCAGCACCCACAACCCAGCCTGCCGTTCCCACACCTGCCCCAACGCCTGCACCTGCCCCTGTACAACCGGTTTACCTTAGCATTACCAAGAACCCCACCAATGAAAACCGTACCCAGGGAGAAACGGCGTACTTCGTATCCTGCGCCAACACCTATGAGTCCCTGACCTGGACCTTTGTCTCTCCCAACGGCGGTGAGTACTCCGTACAGAGCTTTGCCCGCATGTATGCCGACGCGCCTGTGGGCGGCCAGAACAGCACGACGCTCAGCATCGGCAATGTAGCCCCGGATATGAGCGGCTGGGGCACCTACTGCACTTTCTATTATAAGGGCCAGACAGCCCGCACCACCACAGCCTATCTGTATGTGAGTGCTCCTCCGCAGCCTAAGCCCGCACCCAGCGGATCCTATTCCGCAGTCGTCACGGATTACAGCTACAGCACCGTATCCCTTCTCGTGGAAAACAAGGTTCCCGTGACACTGTCTCAGAGCATCTGTGATATTGACGGTTCGCTCTTTATCGGTGCTTCAGCATCCGTATACTGGGACGGGCAGAATGTGACCTACTGCCATATCACCGGCGACAGGCCCCCGGTTCCGCCCGTTTACGGCTCAATGAGCGGTACGGCCAATGAGGCTGGCGGTGGATATGCCATCGATCTCAGTAATGGCACTCAGGTGTATGTGGATGCGTGGAAGTGCAGTGTGTCCGGCCTGTTCTACGACGGTGCGCCCTGCGTGGTTTACTATACCGATTACCCCAGTTCTGACAATATCTACTCCGTCGACATCACCGGAAGAGAACACTATGTTGGCCCGGTCTACGGCGATATGGGCGGCACAGCTTACAGTGGAGGCGGCGGGTACGCTATCAATCTTGATAACGGCACCCAGGTATTTGCCGACGCATGGGACTGCAATGTATCCGGCAGCTTCTATGAAGGCGCGCCCTGCACGGTCCACTACATCAATTACCCAAGCTCCGACAACATTATCTCCGTTGATATTTACGGCGACAGCAATCCGGTCCTTTACGACGGTCCCGGTTACACCCATGGCGATACCTACACCTATGAACTCCATGAGGCGTCTAACCCCGACGGCAGTACCTACAACACCGTGACCTGCCCTAACTGCGGCAGGGAGGTTTCCATGGCCTATGGGGAATGCCCGTACTGCGGATTTGATCTCTGGAACTGAGACTTTGAGACACATGGAACATGCAACAACGAAATTGTAAACGAAGACCATAAAATCATAACATTTTAGAGGAGGCCCGCCCGGACCTCCTTTATATATAACGACAATCGCCGACAGCTTCGGTCGTCGGCGATTTTATTTGACAATAAGTGTTTTCCGTTATAATATTTCAATGATAAAAAATGAGGGAGAGAGGACGTTGCTGTTTAACTCCGGAAAATATGTGATTTTTCTCCCCGTCGTTGTGTTGCTGTACTATCTGCTCCCCGGGAAGGTAAAGAAGTATTGGCTGCTGGCGGCGAGCTATTATTTCTATATGTGCTGGAATGCGAAGTATGCACTTTTGATTTTTGCCTCCACGCTCATCACCTGGCTCAGCGGGATCGGCCTCGAGCGGTTGAAAGCGGGACAGTTTGACACTGCGGGGCGCGAAAAACGCAAGAAGTGGATTGTCGCACTGAGCTTCATATCAAACCTTGGCATCCTGGTCTGGTTCAAGTATTTTAACTTTGCCCTCGGACTCTTGCAAACAGTGTTTGCAAAGGCGCACATTGCGCTGAATGTCCCGGCTTTTGATATCCTTCTGCCCGTTGGCATTTCCTTCTATACCTTTCAGGCACTCAGCTACACGATGGACGTGTACCGGGAACAGATACCGGCTGAGCGTGATTTTTTCACATACGCACTCTTTGTGTCGTTTTTTCCGCAGCTCGTGGCAGGCCCGATCGAGCGCTCCGGTAATCTGCTGGGCCAGCTCAAAACAGCGCACCGCTTTGAGTTTGACAATCTGCGCGAGGGGCTGCTGCTGATTCTGTGGGGATTCTTCCTCAAACTCGTGATTGCCGACCGCCTGGCGCTGTATATTGACGCGGTCTACGGCGCACGCTATCTCTATCCCGGCTGTTATCTGTCCCTCGCGGCTGTTCTCTTTGCCATTCAGATCTACTGCGATTTTTATGGGTATTCCACCATCGCTATGGGCAGTGCGAAGCTGCTCGGCATAGAACTGATGGAAAATTTCCGTTCGCCTTTTCTCTCCACCTCGGTGGCCGAGTTCTGGCGAAACTGGCATGTCTCTCTGACCTCCTGGTTCAAGGACTATCTATACATTCCCCTCGGCGGGAGCCGGAAAGGAAAGTTCCGAAAGCAGCTCAACCGTATGATTGTCTTTCTTGTCAGCGGTCTCTGGCATGGCGCGGATATGTCTTATGTGATCTGGGGCGGACTGAACGGCGTGTATCAGGTGATCGGTGAACTCCTGATGCCTCTGCGCCTGAAAATTTCCAACCTTTTGCACATTGACCGGCGGTCGCTGGGGGTAAAGCTTGTGCAGATGCCGGTTACATTTCTGCTCTTTGCGTTCTCTCTCATTTTTTTCCGTGCGGGTTCCGTGGGGGAGGCACTGGCAGTCATCGGCAGCATCATGCACGTTAGAAATCCCTGGATTCTGTTTGACGGCTCACTTATGCTTCACGACTATGACAGTGCCATGGTGCTGCCTATGACCCTTTTCCTGGGTGCGCTGCTGTTCTCGGATATCTGCAAGCAGCGCGGGATTGCCGTGCGAAAAGTGATCCTGCGGCAGGACGCGTGGTTTCGCTGCCTGGCCTTTGCCGTGTCAACTGCCGTTGTGCTGCTCTTCGGCGTATGGGGCCCCGGCTTCAGCGAGGCCAATTTCATCTATTTTCAATTTTGAAAGACAATTGCGAATGTAATTCGCAATTGAGGACGCGCGCTTATCGCACACGGCGATCCGTAACACGCCGCGTTTGGTCGGCGCGAGGGTTCGCATTGCTCACCTATGGAATTTTTGCCGAGGTAAAGCCCCGTCAAAAACGATTTATATTCCCTCCGGGACAGATTATTCTATCTATAAGCGAGATAACAAGACATGCAGACTTGGAAACGAATCCTCAGCAGCTTTGCCGCGCTCTGCCTGACGGCGGGCCTTCTCGGCGGACTGACCTGGCTTACACAGAAGAAGGACAGTTATGCAAAACACGCTGAGTTCTTTGAACAGGACGCGCCGTATGACGTCTTCTTTGTAGGATCAAGCAGGATGATGAACGGTGTGTTTCCGATGGAGCTCTGGGAAGACTACGGCATTGTATCCTACAACTGGGCGCAAGCCGGGCATCCGCCTCCTGCCTACTACTGGATCATGCGTTTGGCGCTTGATTACAAGCAGCCGAAACTCATGGTCATCGACTGCTACGGCATGCACTTTGATGCGAAAACCACGGCGGTCTTCGGACTTATGCATATCTCCATGGACAGCTTTCCTCTGAGTCTTACGAAGATCCGCGCGGTGCAGGATCTGATGGATGACCCCTTCATGACCGAGGAGTATAACGAAGGGGAGAGGCGGAGCGCCTTTAACCTTCTGTGGACCTTCCCGGTATTCCATTCCCGCTGGGCCCAGCTCACAGAAGAGGACTTCCGTCCGCAAAAGAATCTGACGCGCGGGGCCATCGCTAACGGCGACATGTACGGCACGGACTTTGTGTGTGACGACAGTCAGGCCGGCCGCGTGTTTGACACGGTGGGCGTGGAGTACCTGCGCCGGGCGATCGAAGAATGCCAAAGCCGCGGAATTGAGGTGCTCATGACCTTTATCCCGCTCTTTGCCGACGCCGAGCAGCAGGCTGCCGCCAGGTATGCGGGCGAGATCGCGGCGGAGTACGGCGTGGACTATCTCAACTTCTTTGATCTGGATGTGGCCAATTATCATACGGATTTCGCCGACAGTGCCGGACATCTCAACACTGCAGGCGCGCGAAAAACAACGGAATTTTTGGGCGATTACATCGTCGATCACTATGGGATTCCTGACCACCGGGGAGAGGATGCTTATAAAAACTGGGATCGGGATTATGCTCTCTATACCGAAAAGAAAAACGGAGAGCTTCATGAACAGGAGGATCTGTATCATTATTTGATGCTGCTGACCCGCGATGCGGTGGACGCCGCAATGTACATTGACGATTCGGGATTGTTTGAAGATCCCATTGTCACCGAATTGCTTCAGGGCCTCGGCGTGGAAACGAATGCCTGTACGGATGAAGCAAAGCTCATTCTCATCCGAAACGGAGGGGAGCGTGCGGCGATATTGACGGCAATACCCGGTCAGGGTGAAAGCGTAGAGACGACGGTCGGCACTCTTACGGGCGGAGAGACCTTGGCACTCGACGGCATCCCGATTTCAAGAATGGATGGAGATCTCGGCATCACGGTTTTTCGGAAGGACGAGGAGATTGACCGGGCGGCGTTCAACTATATCTATGATCCGGCCGCAGGCGCGATCAAGCTGCTGAATACAATACGTCCCGAATAATCATTTTTCCCGATTGCTATTCAGATAAAAAAATGCTACAATATTGCAAATACTGATGGAAACGCCGGAGAGAAGCAAGCATTGAAACCCTGGCGGTTCCAATGCCGCGGCGAATCGGCACCGATAAGCGATCAGCGAGGGAAGAGGACAATGAAGAAAGAGAAAATTAAGTTTCCCCTCGGCCGCAAGATCGCATTCATGGCGATAGCGCTTGCACTATGCCTGAGCATACAGATGATCGTGTTCAACTACCTGAATTATAAGGGGGAGATGTTTGAACACTTCGAGCACGACGGCCAGAAAATCTGTGCCAGCGTTGCCGCAAGGCTCGACCCGGACCTGATCGCACATTATCTGGAAACAGGCGAGAAGGATGAGGCTTATAACAAAACATACACCGGCATTTGCAATACTCAGCGAAGTGCAGGGGTAGAGTATATCTACATCTTCAAGCCGGATGCCGGCGGGGTCACATACTTTATGGACACGGACCCAACAGAGACCTCGTTTCCGCTGGGCTATCACGGAGCATATGATAAGGGCGGCTTCCGGGACAACAGCGAGAAAATGCTGCGTGGGGAAGAGATCAAACCCATCATCAGCGACGGGGAATACGGCTGGTTAATGACCGTCCTCATGCCGGTGATGGATTCACAGGGGCAGCTTGCAGCCTATGTTGCCGTGGATATCGATATGGACGAGATAAGAGAGGATCTGCAGAGCTTCGCAAACCGCATGTTTCTGCTCATGGCGATCTTTACGGCCTTTGCCGCTCTGCTCGACTATTACATTACAAAACGAACCCTTGCCGATCCAATCATCAAGCTCGCCGAGGCAGCGGGCCAACTGGTGGAGGAAGAGCAATCCGGCGCAAACAACGGCACGGCAATCTTTGAAAAACTGACCATACGCTCGCACGATGAACTGGGCGCACTTTACCGCAGTCTCACCCATATGGAGCGGGACATGAACGCTTATATTCGGGATCTCTTGTCCGTCACGGCGGAGAAAGAACGTATAGGCACGGAACTGAGTATCGCTGCCCAGATCCAGGCGAATATGCTGCCGCGGGTTTTCCCGCCCTTCCCGGAACGGCATGACTTTGACATCTATGCCATCATGACCCCGGCCAGAGAGGTCGGCGGCGATTTCTACGATTTCTTCCTTATTGACGACGATCATCTCGGCCTTGTGATGGCTGACGTGTCCGGCAAGGGGGTTCCGGCAGCACTTTTTATGGTCAATGCCAAGACTCTTATAAAAAACCGCGCCATGATGGGCGGCGGCCCTGCAGAGATTCTGCGCTACGTCAACGAGCAGCTTTGCCAGGGCAATGAAGCGGAACTATTTGTGACGGTCTGGCTTGCCATCGTGGAACTCTCTACCGGCAAAGGTTTAGCCGCCAACGCCGGACATGAGCATCCTGCGATCTGCCAGGCAAACGGAAAGTATGAGCTGGTGGTATACCGTCACTCGCCCCCAGTCGCTGTGATGGAAGAGATACACTTCCGTGAGCACTGCTTTGAGCTGCATCCGGGCGACTGCCTCTTTGTATACACCGATGGTGTGACAGAGGCTGCCGATGAGAACAACCAGCTTTTCGGCACCGACAGGATGCTGGCAGGCTTAAACATCAGACCCAACGCGGATCCGCAGACTCTTCTGCAAAATGTGAAGCTGGAGATCGATGCCTTTGTGGGCGGCACGCCGCAGTTTGATGATATTACCATGATGTGCCTGCAATTTACCGGATCGGAGGCAAAGAAGATGCGGGAACTGACAATTGAGGCAAAGATCGAGAACCTGGATGAAGTACTTGCTTTTGTAGACGAACGGCTTGAGGAAATCGGCTGCTCCATGAAAACCCAGATGCAGATCGATGTGGCAGTGGAAGAGGTTTTCGTCAACATCGCCAGCTATGCATATACACCCGGTATCGGCAGCGCGACGGTGCGCATTGAATCCTCGCAGGATCCGGCCGCAGTTACAATTACATTCATCGACCGGGGCATACCCTATAACCCTCTTCTGAAGGAAGACCCGGATGTTACCCTCTCTGCGGAGGAGCGCGCGATCGGAGGACTCGGTATCTATATGGTCAAAAAGGCCGTAGACGATATAAGCTATGTATACAGAGATGGACAGAACATCCTATCCATCAGCAAAACTATATAACAGGAGGACCATAATATGCTGAACATCAACAAAAAACTCGAAGACAAGACGCTGACCATCACACTGGAAGGCCGTCTCGACACCACTACCGCGCCCCAGTTGGAGGCGGAACTGAAAAGTGATCTGGCTGATGTCACGAGCCTGGTGATGGATTTTGAGAAACTTGAGTACATATCCTCCGCCGGTCTGCGTGTGCTGCTGTCGGCCCAGAAGATTATGAATAAGCAGGGTGAGATGAAGCTCATCCATGTCAATGATGTCATTAACGAGATTTTTGAGGTCACCGGCTTCAGTGATATTCTGAACATCGAGTAAGAGCTTGACGCTCGGAAAACCTGGCTGTCCGGGGGATCAATATGACTGAAACGCAGATGACGGAGGCCCCGCACAATATTCGGAAAACTGCCCTGGAATACGTTGCCCTCGCCTCAATAGCAGTTCTTTCCCTGGTCATCTATCTGTGGCTTAGTTTTTCTCCGCCGCCAAAAGAAGAAGTGCGGGAAAGCCCGTGGGACATTCGGCTCACATCAGTAAATGAACTGGACGAGGACGATCTGGCGGCGATCCGTTCGCTCGATGCTGTTGATCGTATCAAACAAAACGGTACAGAGCTTTTGCTCTGGATGCCTGGAACGGCAGCGGACCGCGTTGCCTATGAACAGGCTGCAGCCGCAGCAGAAGGAGAGATTACTGCACTTGCAGACGAGCGTGAGGCTGCGCGTGTTGAAAAGCTTCTTCGGGAATATCATACAGAGCCTGATCCCGATGCGCTTGCCGAGCTTGCGGCGATGCAGGAAAAGCTGGATGCCGAGGCTCAGCGCCTTGAATCTCTTCGGGAAAAGCTGGATGGGGAGCAGAATACACTACAAAAGCAAAAAACACAGCTTGATGCTGTCAGGATCGGTCTCAATGAGGAGGGTCATTTGCTGGATGAAGCAGAGGCCAGCATCAGTGCCGACAGTGAAAATGTGAACCGGGATGAATTGCGGCAGCACAGCGAAAAGCGTGATGCCTGGTTTGCAGGGGGAGAGGACTATTTAGACACATTCACTGTGTTTGAGCAGGAGAAGACACGTCTTGAAAAGGCCGAACGTGTTTATAGTGCCGACCTGTCTGCGTGGAACACAGAGAATAAACGGCTCGAGAAGCTGCGCGAAGAACTTGAGAAAGTGCCGGAGCCTCCGGAAATCCAGGACTGCACTTGGCTTGTAAAGCGCAATCCCCAGGCAGCGGAGACTTTTGATATCCCGGCGGAAAAGCCTTTCTCACCGTTGAGGCTTGCGATGCAAATGCTGTTTCTCGGCATTGCCGCCATGGCCGTGTGGCTCTTCTTTGCCAGACTCTTGAGCAGCGCCGCAGGTTCGATTACAAAACCGAGGTCTGCACCGGAGTATTCTTTCTCGAGTGAAGAATCCGCCTCCGCCGATGAAGAAGAGGCTGATGCATCTGCAACAGAACAATCATGAAACATGTAATAAGAAGCCTTGCCCTGATTTTGGCCATGTGCCTGCTGCTCCCGACAGTCAGCGCTTTTGCAGACGGGGAGAACGCCGCACAGCGCGGACTTGAAAAGCTGAAGACAACGCGAAACTGGAGCTGTATCGTCCTGCCACAGGAAGGAAGCTGGCTTGAAGAGTGGAAAACGCTCTATGCCCGCAAGGCATGGTACGCACCGAATCTATTCGTTGAAACCATGCCGCAGACAAAGAGCAGTATTCCGCCTCAAGGCTTTGTCTGTGAGGGGACAGAGGTCACGGTCGTCGCCGAAGAAAACGACATGTCGTGTATTGTCTATCGGGATGACAGTTACAAGCTGCACACGGGATGGATCCAAAGCGTGCGCCTGCTGGATGAGTTTCCGGGCCTGACATACAACATCGGGGCTGCACGAGAAAATGATTTTGACGTGCAGCATGAAGCATCGCTAAGATGGTCGGGGGAATGGCTACCCGGTACGGAGCAGCAATATACCGTACTGGATGAGAAGCTTCATAATTGTGTGGGCTTTACCTTTGAGTATCAACTGATCGCGGAGAATACCAGCAACAAGAGTATGGTCTTCGGCCCGCGGACTCTCTGGGTCAGCGACGGTGAGAACTGGACGCCGCTGGGAATGTTTCCCTATGAGGAAAACGGAACGGTACATATACAGGTATGGCTGCCGGAGCCTATGGACCTTGCGGCCATCGCCACATACGCCCACTGCCATGCGCCGAACATGTTCGACTTCCGCCAGACAGCGATGGATTTCCTTTTTGAAAAATAATAACAGCAGCGGCAAATTCGTCAAACGCACGAATTTGCCGCTGCTGTTATGGAAGGAGCTTCCTGATCTGCCGGTAGATCTCCACCCCCCTGCTCCTGCCCGTATTTGCTGATGATGGAACGATAAATGAGCTGCTGGCCGTTTTTTCGGTGAAGAGCTTTGTCACCTGCGAGGAGCAAAAGTCAAATAAATCCATTAGAGTATATTATTATTTCTCAACATTTTGACAAAATAAAACACAAAATCCAGAGAAAAGAATTATGTAAAATAAAATACGTAAACAAAAATATGTAAATAAAAGCTTCTCCTTGACCACAGCTCACTTCCATGGTAAAATACCACAGTTAAGGCTATGATTACCGAAGATGATGGAGACGCTTATGTTTGTTGCAGATCAATGGCAGGATTTTGAACTGATCGACTGCTCGAATGGCGAGAAGCTGGAACGCTGGGGGCAATACTATCTGGTGCGTCCCGACCCACAGGCCATCTGGGATACCCCGCGCCGCAACCCCCACTGGAACGACCGAAATGCCCGTTATCACCGCAGTCAGACCGGCGGCGGAAGCTGGGATAAGGGGGATCTGCCCGAAAACTGGCGTATCCGTTACGGTGAATTGACCTTCTTGGTCAAGCCCATGAACTTTAAACATACCGGTCTTTTCCCCGAACAGGCTGCCAACTGGGATTGGGCCATGCACAAGATCAAAGAAGCCGGGCGTGAGATCAGCGTTCTGAACCTCTTCGGCTATACGGGCGCTGCGACAGTCGCCTGCTTAAAAGCTGGGGCCAGCGTTTGCCATGTAGATGCTGCAAAGGGCATGGTCGCCTGGGGCAAGGAGAATGCCGCTGCCTCGGGTTTACAGAATGCGCCGGTGCGCTGGATCGTGGACGACTGCGCCAAGTTCGTCGAGCGTGAGATCCGCCGCGGCCACCGTTACGATGCCATCATCATGGACCCGCCCTCCTACGGGCGCGGGCCGGGCGGCGAGGTCTGGAAGCTGGAGCAGAATCTCTGGCCCTTTGTGTCTCTGTGCGCCGGAGTGCTTTCGGACGATCCGCTTTTTGTCATGATAAACTCCTATACCACAGGCCTCTCTGCCTCGGTTCTGAGCTATGTAACCGAGAGTATCTTCACGAAAAAATACGGCGGCTGCTCCGACAGCCAGGAGCTGGCCCTCCCCGTCACCGAAAGCGGTCTGTATCTTCCCTGCGGCGCTACATGCAGATGGGAAAGCTGACTCCCGGCGCCGGGGGCGAAAGAAGGGAGTCAGGTTTCTCCGCAGCCGCGCATTTGGCGGGCCAATGCGTATAAGCGCGGCCCGGGAAATGCAAACGCGGCAAGGCGGAAAAAAGGGAAAAGTTTTACCTGCCCCTGATAAAAGAACGAGGTAAGTCTGTTGGAACCTGTAATCATATTTGACAATGTACATTATACCTACCCCGGGGATGAGAAGGAGAGCCTGTGCGGTGTGAGCCTCGCCATTGAAAAGGGCAGCTTTGTGGCAGTGCTGGGGCATAATGGCTCAGGAAAATCCACCTTCGCAAAGCACATGAACGGCATCCTGATCCCGGACTCCGGGCGTATATTGGTGGATGGACTTGATACCGCCGATGAGGAGCGTATCATTGATGTGCGCCGTCATGTCGGCATGGTCTTCCAAAACCCGGACAACCAGCTTGTCGCAAACGTCGTGGAGGACGATGTGGCCTTTGCCCCGGAGAATCTGGGCGTGGAGCCGCTGGAAATCCGCAGACGTGTGGATGCATCCTTGAGACTGGTGGGGATGTACGAATACCGTATGCATGCCCCGCATCTGCTCTCCGGCGGTCAAAAGCAGCGCGTGGCCATTGCGGGTGTCATTGCCATGGAGCCGGATATCATTGTCCTTGATGAACCGACAGCCATGCTTGACCCCCAAGGCCGTCGTGAGGTAGTGGACACCGTGTACTCCCTCTGCCGCGCCAAGGGTATGACAGTCGTTTACATCACGCATCATATGGACGAGTGCATCGACGCTGACCGTCTGATCATCATGTCAAACGGCCGTGTCATGGCAGATGGCAAGCCGGAGAGTATTTTTGCCAATGAAGAGCTGCTGCGCCGTGAAGGGCTGGAACAGCCTGAGACTGCCCGACTTTTGCAGGATCTTCGCGCTGCAGGGCTCACGCTCAAGGGCGAACCGCTGAATGTTGAGGACTGCGCGGAGCTCATTGCTCAAACATTACAAAGCGAACGGAGTCAGAGATAAATGGCAGAGATCATTACGGAAAACCTGTGCCACATCTACAGCAGGGGGACACCGTTTGAAAAGACGGCGATCCACGATGTCAGCTTAACAATCCCCAAGGGACAGTTGACGGCGCTGATCGGGCACACCGGCTCCGGCAAATCCACCTTTATCCAGCACTTAAACGCACTTTTGCAGCCTTCCTCGGGCAGGGTACTGCTGGACGGAGAGGACATCAACCGCGATAAATACGCCCGGAGGGACGTCAAATGGAAGGTCGGGCTTGTGTTCCAGTACCCGGAGTACCAGCTCTTTGAAGAGACCGTATACAGAGATATCGCCTTCGGGCCGACCAATATGAAGCTCACGAAGGGAGAGATCGATGAGCGCGTACTCGAGGCTGCGGCCTTCACCGGTGTGGAGGAAGCGTTGTTTGAACGCTCGCCCCTGGAGCTTTCCGGTGGGCAGAAACGGCGTATCGCCATAGCTGGAGTCATTGCCATGCGGCCGGAAGTGCTCATTCTCGATGAACCGACCGCAGGACTTGACCCGGCGGGACGCACACAGATCCTTGACAACATCTTCCGTTATCGCGAAAAAAGCGGCGCGACGGTCATGATCGTGAGCCACAGCATGGATGATGTGGCCCGCTTTGCTGAGCGCATCATAGTCTTTCATGAGGGTACGGTTGCCATGGACGGCACGCCGCCCGAGGTTTTCTCTCATGCACAGGAGCTGGTGGAGATCGGCCTGAACGTGCCCAAAGCGTCCGAGCTTGCCCTGGCGCTCAGAAAGCGGAACATTCCACTGCCCGACAGCGTCTTTACCCATGAGCAGTTGCTTGAGGCCCTGCTCAAGGCGAGGGAGGGAAGGCCATGCTGAAGGACATCACCCTCGGTCAGTATTTCCCCGGAAATACCATTGTGCACCGGCTTGATCCGCGAACAAAGCTCATCCTCGTCATTGTTTACATCGTGGCTCTCTTCCAGGCAAACGGCTGGATCGGGTACGCAGTGGTGACGGCCGTGACGACTGTGTGCATGGCGCTTTCCAAGATCAAGCCCGGCACCATGTTCAAGGGCATCAAGCCCATGCTTGTCATCATCATCCTGACGGCGGCACTGAACATCTTTTACACAGTTGGCACGCCCGTTCTTCCCGGTTGGATCATCACCTGGGAGGGTATCGCTCGTGCTGTACAGATGGTGCTGCGCATTGTGCTGCTGATATCCGGCACCTTCCTTCTGACCTATACCACAAGCCCTATTTCGCTGACGGACGGGCTGGAAATCCTCATGAACCCGCTGAAAAAAATCAGGGTGCCCGTACATGAAATGACCATCATGATGAGCATGGCGCTGCGCTTTATCCCCACACTCATCTCCGAGACCGACAAGATCATGTCAGCCCAGAAGGCCCGCGGTGCAGACTTCGAGACCGGCAATCTCGTCCAGCGGGCCAAGGCTCTGCTGCCGATCCTGGTGCCGCTGTTCGTCTCTGCTTTCAAGCGGGCAGACGAGCTTGCGGTCGCAATGGAGAGCCGCTGTTACCACGGGGGTGAGGGACGCACCCGCATGAAGCAGCTTCACATGGCCGCACGTGATTATTTTGCCTTGGTGCTGGGTATCGTATTTCTCGCGGCCATGTTCGTGCTCAAAAGGTATGCGCTATGAAAAATATTGCCCTTTGTCTGCGCTATGACGGCAGTCGATACCACGGCTGGCAGGTGCAGAAAAACGACATTACCGTGGCCGAAACGCTGGAAGATGCCGTCTTTAAGGTTTGCGGCGAGCGGCTTCGTGTGGTGGGCTGCGGGCGCACGGACGCAGGTGTCCATGCTCTGCGCTACTGTGCGAATTTTCACAGTGAGACCCGCATACCCATGGAGAGACTGCCTTTGGCACTCAACTCCCGCCTGCCGGATGATATCGCTGTACTCGATGCCTGCGAGGAGTCAGAAGTTTTTAATGCCATCGGTTCCTGTATAAAAAAAGAATATGTATATAAAATACTCAACAGGACTATTCGTGATCCCTTCCTGGAAAAACGCGTGTGCTTTTATCCCCAGCATCTGGATATGAACCTGATGCAGCGTGCAGCCCGCGCTTTTGAGGGCACGCATGATTTTCGAGCCGTGCGTTCGATGGGCACCGAAACGAAGACCACTGTGCGCACTGTGCACTGGTGCCGGGCCGAAAGGGAAGGGGACCTCATCACAGTCTCCATCTGTGCCGACGGTTTCCTTTACAACATGTGCCGGGCCATGGTCGGCACCATGGTCTATGCCTCTTACGGAAAGCTCCTGCCTGAGGAGATCCCGGAACTGCTCGAAAAGGGCGACCGCCGTCTCACCGGCCCCACCATGCCGCCTCAGGGCCTCTACCTTAACCGCGTCTGGTATGAAGGACCGGCGGGGGTCATGATGGAGAGAAACTGATTTGAATGTATTTATTTGTTCACAAAGATGTGCTACACTATTCCTGTTTTGAAAAGGATGAGCGGTACATATGAAAGCTGTTATTGACATTTTACTCATCATTATCATTGCCCTGTGCACCTGGAACGGGTATAAGCGCGGTCTGGTGGGCGGCGTTGCGGGCATCCTCGCGATCATCATTTCGCTGTTGGGTGCAAGCATCGTTTCCGCTGCCTATTCACACGAGGTTGTTCCGGCGCTCGAGCCATTCGTATCGGGCTATCTTGATTCCCACCGCAACCGAGATGCGATCCTTGAACGCATGGGATATGGCAGCAGTGAGCTTTCGCTGGAGGATATTCTGCAGCAGGATAGTTCTCTGCGCTATGACTATGCATACGAAAGCCTGACGGATCTGGGACTCTATTCAAAGCGTGCAGAGGATCTGGCGGCGGATGCCGTGAATCTCGAGGCGGAGACCGGCAGCACCATGACGCAGGCCATTGTGAACGTCCTATGTGATACCATCACCTCTGTCGGAACCATGCTCATTGCATTCCTGCTGATCCTGATCCTGCTGGTGGCAGTGGCAAGTATCGGTAATCTGTCCTTCCGGCTTCCGAATCTCGAAAGCGTGGATGAGATCGGCGGGGCCATTCTTGGCTTCGGCAAGGGCTTTCTGTACTGCATTCTGCTCTGCTGGCTTCTGAGCTTTCTGGGAATCATCATCGGCAAGGAAACCATGGCCCATACGACTCTGGGACGCTTCTTCCTGATCTTCGACTCATTAACCGGCAGTTTACTCTAATCTCAACCTGGAGGGACCCCATGCGGCCTACACTTTGCTCCCGCTGCGGCAAAAACGTTGCGGTAGTCTTTATCACAAAAATAGAAAACGGCCAGACCAAAAACGAGGGGCTGTGCCTCAAGTGCGCACGTGAGCTGCACATCAAGCCCGTGGACGACGTTATCAACAAAATGGGCCTGTCGGATGAAGACCTTGAGGGCCTGACGGGCGAAATGATGAATGCGCTGAGCGGCGTGGAAGATCTCACGCCTGTGGATGAGACCGATTCCGGCAGTGACGACGACGGTAAAACCGCAACCTTCCCGTTTCTTAACCGCCTCTTCGGCGGTGGAAACAACAGTGGGGAAAATGCCCCGCCTCCGTCACAGGATCGCCCCGGCAGCAATAATCAGTCCGCGCCGAAAAACGGCGGCAAGAGGAAGTTCCTCGACAACTACTGTATCGACCTGACCAGACGTGCGCGGGAGGGGAAGCTCGACCGCATGATCGGCAGAGAGGAAGAGCTCGAGCGTGTCATTCAGATTCTCAACCGCCGGCAGAAGAATAACCCCTGTCTCATCGGCGAACCCGGCGTCGGCAAGACAGCCATCGCCGAGGGCCTTTCTCAGCGCATTGCCAACGGTGATGTGCCTGTAAAACTCCGGGATAAGCAGGTTTTCCTGCTTGATCTCACAGCTCTCGTCGCCGGGACACAGTTTCGTGGTCAGTTTGAAAGCCGCATGAAGGGCCTCATCGAAGAAATCCGTAAGCAGGGGAACGTCATCCTTGTCATCGACGAGGTGCACAATATCGTCGGCGCCGGCGATGCCGAGGGAAGCATGAATGCTGCCAACATTCTCAAGCCTGCCCTCTCGAGGGGGGAAATCCAGGTCATCGGTGCCACTACCTTTACCGAGTACCGCAAGCACATTGAAAAGGATTCAGCTTTGGAGCGGCGCTTCCAGCCCGTCACGGTCAATGAACCTTCCATTGAGGACAGCGTGAAGATCTTGCGAGGAATTGCCCATTACTATGAGGATTATCACGGCGTCGCCATCAGCGACGAGATGTGCCGCCAGGCGGTGCTGTTGAGCGAGCGTTATATCACCGACCGATTCCTGCCGGATAAGGCTATCGACCTCATTGACGAGGCCTGTTCTGACGTAAATCTCAAAGACCCGGACATCACCCGCAAGGCGGAGATCCAGCGTGATCTGGAGAACATCCGTTTTGAACGCGAGGCCCTCATGAGCGCGGACGCGCCGAATGGCCAGGAGCTGACGGATGAACTGCTTGACCAGCGTTATGCCCGCATTGCCGCTCTCAGAAGCCGTGAGATGCAGCGGGAAGCTGAGCTTCGGGAACTGGAGGCAAAGCCTATGCCCGCCCTGAGCATGGATAACCTCGCCCGGGTGATTGAGCTTTGGACCAAGATCCCTGCGTCCACTGTGCGCGCTGATGAATTAGAGCGCCTTGCCAATTTGGACTTTCGACTCAAGAGGCACATCATCGGTCAGGACGAGGCAGTGGATACCGTCTGTGCCGCCATCCGCCGCAGCCGTGTGGGACTCAAGGTCAAGCGTAAGCCTGTGAGTTTCATCTTCGTCGGCCCCACTGGCGTCGGCAAGACGGAGCTTGTCAAACAGCTTGCTGCAGATCTCTTCAATACGCCTGAAAGCCTCATCCGCCTTGATATGTCGGAGTTTATGGAGAAGTTTGCGGTTTCCCGCATCATCGGCTCGCCTCCCGGCTATGTGGGCTATGACGAGGCAGGTCAGCTCACCGAGAAGGTCCGCCGCAAGCCATATAGTGTGGTGCTCTTTGACGAGATCGAAAAGGCCCACCCGGATGTGATGAACATTCTGCTTCAGATCCTGGACGACGGTCGGATTACTGATGCTCAGGGTCGCACGGTTAACTTCGAAAATACCGTCATCGTCATGACTACAAATGCGGGCTCCAACACGAAAACCGGTTTGGTCGGCTTTGGCGGCAGCCTCAGCGATATGTCGCGGGAGCGTGCCATGAAGGCGCTCAACGATTTCCTGCGCCCCGAGTTTATTAACCGTGTGGATGAAATCATCTGCTTCAATCAGCTCACAGAAAAAGATTTCCGCTCCATCGCCGGCCTGATGCTCTCCGAAGTGCGGGAGCTCATGGAAGAAAAAAGCATCGTCCTTACCTGGGACGACAGTCTGCTCGATTATCTTGTGCGGGAGGCCTACTCTGTCACATACGGCGCGCGCAACCTGCGCCGCACGATCCAGAAAAAGATCGAGGACGAAATTGCCCGCTTCATTATTGAAAACCGCAGCCGCGACATCCGGCACATCTCACTTTCTGCTGTCGAGGGGCAGGACAGATTGCTGATCACAGAATAAAAACACAGCTCGAAGCCATATGGTTTCGAGCTGTGTTCATAGATTTCCCAATCATCTTTTCTTAAATAGTATTAATTGTTGCTTTTGTTCATGAAAATGACATCAATTGTATGCTATAATAAATAACACAAGAATAGAAAACGGCAAACCAGGCACTGATAAAGGAGATGTACATACGATGAAGAGAAGAACTGTCTATATACTGAGCGTTCTGCTGCTTGTTGTGCTGATCTGCGCACTTATTCCGGCCGCCCATGCCGAGGACTGTGTCTGCGCTTGCGCGCCGGAGAGAGACCCTGTATGTGCGGGCGGTTGTGCTACTGAACTGGAGCTGATGCGTAAAAGCGCCCTGTCTGATTTCCTGATGTACACCATGGCTGCAGAGGCTGAGACTGAGCCCGCAACACAGGCAGCGCTCTATCGCGAAGTTGTGAAGTGCTGGGACAACTATATGGATATTGTCCTGCAAAGTCTGGGCACGGCGCTTGCTGTGAAGGATGAACCTCCTACGGATGAATCAAAGGGCATCATCGGCGGCGCGGACGGCCCAACGCATATTTATCTCATGCCGGAAGCGGAAAAAAAGACTCCGATGCCAAACGATGACAATGCAGCCTTCGAGCCTATGTTCTCAGAGCCTTCTGAGGAGGGTACTTTTACGGAAGAGGCGAAGTCCCGTGAGGAAATGCTGCTGGAAGACTATCTCTTCTGCCTGTTTGCTGCGGAAGAAGAGCGAGACCCGGTGATGCGGGAAAGGCTTTATGATAAAGCCGCACAGAATTGGAATGAGTACTTGAATCTGCTTTACACCGAATGTATGGATTGCATATCGGACGGAGTCGGACAGCTCCGGAGACAGTCTTCACACTGCAGACCGGACATGCATGATCTATATATAGAGGAACCGACCGCGGACCTTATCCAGGAGCAGCCGAAAAACAGTCCGAGAACCGATGACGTATATCTGACCGAGCCAACGTACGGCTCCACTGACGCTCCCATTATATCGGAATCTGTTGGCCTGCCGAACCCATGGACTCAGACGGATTCCTTTGACGAGGCGGCCGAAGTCTCCGGCGTGGAGATTCATCTGCCTGAACGTACGGATTTGCCGCAGAATATGGAACTGCTGTACTATCGTGCAGTTCCAGGAACGTTTGAAGCTGACTACTCGGACGGAAATGAAGAACTGATGATCCGTGCCTCTCTGGACGACGAGGGCTATATTCTCTCAGGAGACTACAATACATATTCCAGCGAGTGGGAAGAAGCTTTTGATGGTGTTGCGGTCAACTGCCTTGGGGATGGCAGGCATATCAACGTTGCTGTTTTCAAAGTTGGTGACACGGCCTATGCAGTGACGATGGCATGCGGCAGAGAGGGCGCCGGTTTGACATCAGACGTTCTTGAAAAGCTGGTGACGGCAATGCTTCCAGTGTCCGAGACACCTGTAGCTGCTGAGAGCGTGGATATCTATGCCGATCCCGTTGACATTTATGCTGACCCGAAGCCAGCGACGGGACTGGATAAAATGGAAAAACAGGCAGTAGAAAAAAACGGTGAAATTATGATTCTTTACACCGGCGATGTGCGCTGCGGCATCGATGAAGGCTTCAGTTACGCCGGCCTTAAAGCTCTGCGTGATTCGCTGGAGGCGCAGGGCTATACCACAATTCTCGTCGACGGCGGCGATGCCATTCAGGGCGGCGAGATCGGTAAACAGAGCCGGGGCGAAGCCGTCATTGATCTCATGAACGCACTCGATTATAATATTGCAGTTCCCGGTGACCATGAGACAGACTACGGTGACGAGCAGTTTTTGAAGCTGGTCAAAGCAGCTGATTTTCCCTATATCTCCTGCAACTTTACTATTGAGGGCGAGCTTGCGTTGGAGCCCTACGTGATCCTGGACGCTGACGGCAAGCGTATCGCTTTCATCGGCGTGACAGTGGGCGAGGATGCTGAGACAGCAATTACCGCGCTGCAGAGTGCGGTGGACAATGCACGCTATGACGGCGCGGAGATCGTCTATGTAGTCGCTCACACAGATGCGGAGCTGACGGCGAAAGACCTCATTGCAAAAACGACCGGTGTCGACGTGTTTTTTGATAACAACAGCGGTGCTGAGCCTTCCATTCTCAGCGACAAAGCCGGTGGAGATGTAATTCTTGTTTCCTGCGGAGAAAAACTAAGTGGTATAGGTTACAGCCGCATCAATGCTTCCGGCTATGTCGTGGAAGACGGTGTTTGGAGTTGGCCGAACAGTACCTCTGCAGCCATGCTCTTCGGTGTGAACAACGATGTTGCTGAGATGGTGGAGGCTGCAAATCAGAAGTTGGCAGAACTCAGCGCGGACGATGAGACAGATCCGTTCCTTGCCGATCGGGATATGGATATGCTCAGTGATATGCTGGCTTTCTGATATGATGTAAACAGATGATGCGCAGAGAATGAGAAAGTAAAAGCCGATTTCGGATTCATCCGAAATCGGCTTTTATCATTACTTTTGAGAAACAGCTTTTCTGGCAGCTTGAACAATATCTTCCGGCCGCAGTCCCAGAACTTCGCGCAGGTGGGGAAGCTTGCCCACCTCGCCGAAGCGGTCCTGCACACCGACGACAGAGGCCGGAACCTTTTCACAGGCCAGTGCTGCGAGCACGGCACCGGTCTAGCGGGCGGCCCGTTTGACGCCCTCACAGTCAATGGGCTTGATGGTGTGGACATTAACGACCGCACACTCGATGCCGTCGTTTTCCAAAAATTCTACCGCATCCAGAGCGTCTTTGGTCATGAAGCCGGATACAAAGATCGTCAGATCCTTGCCCTCGCGTATGGTGTCGACTTTGAAGAGATCAAAGCCATAGGCGTTTTCATCGAACAGCACCGTCATCCTTAAGCTTGGAACCGAGGGCAGCGCCAACTGCGCAGGAGAAACCCTGACCGAGGGAACCGGCAGTCATATCTATACCAGGGATGTGCATATCGCAGCGGCTGGGCATACCGGCGCTATCGTCATTGAGCACGAACAGGCGTTCACGGTCGAAGAAACCGCGCCTTGCGAGCGTGGCATACAGACCCGGACCCGCGTGGCCTTTGGAGCATATAAAGCGATCCCGGCTTCTCATATGCGGGTTTTCGGGGTCGATATTTATAGCTTAAAAAGAAAGAACCGTCAGCAGATCCACGATCAAAAGCGATCCGCCCAGGTGTCCAACACCCAAATGCGCGATAATGCTGAGAACATTACAGCGAATATCCTTGCTGATTTCCTTCAGATCCAAGTTCAAATCCCTGTCCTCCCCAATGAGTTAGTATCTGTTTCCACCATGATTGCGGGTCTTATTAAGTTTGTTATTCCTACCGGGAATTTGTCAATGCAGAATTGACATAATAATTGGAATGTCTGGACCTTATATACCGGACAAATTGTGCAGAAACGACAAATTAATTTAGAATATTTGTGCTTTATGCCGGATTTCAGAGGATCAAAACGGCACAGCGTTCCGTTTTGATAGTCGGGACGCTGTACCGTATGCTGCATATTACATTGTGGTTTTCTTTTCTGTAACCTTGGATTCCGGGCAGTCATAGTCCCAGTTCCAGGGGTCTTTGCGAATAGCACCGTCGGCAAAGGGAATGAAAATGGACAGTACACCAAAGAAAGCCAGAATCCAGCAATACCACATTCCTCCGACGAGACCGGCAGCAGAGAAAACTGCGCCCGTCTCGGATGCCTGGTTTGCAAGACTTGCCGCCACAACGAGTTGTGCGCCGTAAGGGATAATACCCTGGAATACACAGGAGAAAATATCCAGCAGAGAAGCGGTGCGGCGCGGATCGACCATACGGCTGTGAGACACTTCGCGCGCCATATCGCCCGCCACAATAATGGCGACAGTATTGTTCGCGGTAGCGCAGTCGCAGGCAGAGACCAGAGCCGCGATGCCGACCTGAGCGGATTTGTTCCCCTTCATTATGCCGCGCAGCTTATCAATGATCCAGTTGATACCGCCCTCTTTGGCGATCATCTCACTCATACCGCCGCACAGAAGGGTGAGGAAGAAGACCTCGTTCATTCCACAGAAGCCGTCATAAATAGCCTGGGCAAAGCCCGCAATATCCATAGAGCCAGTGAACATGCCGATGATTCCGGCCGAGAAAATGCCGATAAGAAGGACAAGAAATACATTGAGCCCGCACAGGGCGAGGATCAGAACAGCAAGATAGGGGATGATCTTCACCAAGCTGAAAGAAAGGTCCCCGAGGGGAGCGGCGGTCTCGGGGCGACCGAAGATCAGCAATAACACAAGTGTGACAATAGCGGCAGGCAGAGCAATCAGAAAATTTACGCGGAACTTGTCGCGCATCTCCACGCGCTGGGAACGGGTAGCGGCAATGGTTGTGTCGGAGATCATGGAGAGATTGTCGCCAAACATGCCGCCGCCCACGACTGCTGCAATCACGACGCTGGGGGAGAGATTGCCCTTCTCCGCCACACCGATGGCGATGGGGATGAGCGCGGAGATCGTGCCCATGGAGGTGCCGGTGGCAGTGCCGAAGAAGGCGGCAATGACAAACATGCCAGCCGCCAGCAGAGAGGGCGGCACAAGGGACAGACCGAGATTGACGGTGGCATCCTTGGCACCCATTTCACCCGCTACAGTGGCGAAAGCACCGGCAAGTATGTAGATGATGAGCATGGTCAAGACATCGACGTTGGCCGCGCCCTTTGCAAAGGTCTCAAACTTTTCGTTGATGGTGCCGCGGCTCATGCAGAAGGCGACGAGCACAGCAATGAACATGGCCGTAACGGACGGAAACATGTAGAAGGCCATGGCCTCTCCTCTGGCCTGGTAAATAAGGCCGGCACCGAGATAGATAACGATAAACACGAGAAACGGGATCAGTGCCAGACCGCTCTTTTTTGTATACTTCATGATACTCCTCCTATATCTCTGGGGTGTTACCATGAAATTATACCTCAATCAACAGTATAAAACAAGGGTACAGCGCAATGATCCTTAACTGCAAGTTTCAGCGCCTGCACTGTCGGCCGGTGCTGTCGATGAAACAATCACCATCCAGCAGGATTTGTGAGATCGGCACAATACGATATCCTTCGCCGATCAGGGCATCGAGGATTGCGGGCAGCGCTTCCGGCGTATGCTCGGCGGCATTGTGGAACAGAACGATACTCCCCGGCTGTACGCGGTCCAAAACCCTCCGCGTGATTTGACCGGCCGGGATCCCCTTCCAGTCGAGACTGTCCACATCCCACTGCACAGCGGTCATATTGGCCGATTTCACTGCGCTGATCACATGGTCATCATATTCCCCGTACGGACAACGGAACAATGTCGGACGTACACCGGTAATTGCTTCGATCTTGTCGTTGCAGACGGTAATGTCCGCAGTGATTTCATCCGTGCTGAGAGCGGAAAAATGTGCATGGCTGGAGGAGTGGTTCATGACTTCGTTGCCGGCTTCTGCCAGAGCCCGGACAGATTCAGGATATTTGTCCACCCAGTCACCGACTACAAAAAACGTAGTATTTACTCCGTATTGATCCAGAATATCTATCAGAATCTGTGTATCTTCATTGCCCCAGGCTGCATCAAAACTGAGAGCGACAATTTTTTCGTCCCGCTGTACGCAGTAGACTGGAAGCTCCCGCTTCGCTGCCGAAACACCGACGACAGCGGGTGTGCTTACAGCCCAGAAAATCAAGCCGACTGCTGCCAGCATTATGAGTGCCTGCAGCACTGCGCCGTGTCGACGCAGAAAATGTTTGCTCTGCATGGTCCATCCCTCCTATGCCAAAAGCATATGCCGCAGAGAAACAAAATATTGCCGGCCCAATACGGTTCACGATGAATCCCAAATTTGCTATTGAACGCAACAGATAAACATGATACAATAACCAATATTAAAGTGAATTGTTATTATTTTTTGTTGTGTTTTTGATAAACAGCACGTTTTAACCGTTAAAACAACGATATACATGGATGATTGACTCGTTTCTTATGAGGTTTCTATGAAAGAAAAACATGGAGTTGAACATTGGCATCTTATGGCGATCTGCCTGATGATCTGCGATGTGATCTCGGTATGCCTGTCGTATTTTCTGGCGCTGTGGGTACGCTATGACTGCGTTTATTCCAATATCCCCAAGTACAATCGTGTGGCGTTTTCACTCTTTATTCTGCCGTATGCGTTGGTTGCCATTCTGCTGTTCTGGAAATTCCGAATGTATCGCGGCATGTGGAGATATGCCAGCCAGAATGAGCTCATCAATACATTCTGCGGTTCAATCACAGCCTCTCTGCTCCACACGCTTGCAATCACGCTGATCTTTGATCGTTTTCCTCTTTCTTATTATCTGTGGGGAGCAGGAACGCAGTTTGTACTTCTGCTTATCCCGCGCTTTACCTATCGTCTTCTTCTTTATTTCAAGGTCGCCGCGTATAAAAATGCCGGGATCGTAGATCGCGTCATGCTGATCGGTGCAGGTCAGGCCGGGCAGATGATCCTGCGGGATATCAACAATAACAGGAAACTGCACGACAAAGTGGTCTGCATCATAGATGACAATCCGAACAAGTGGAATCGATTTCTTGATGGTGTCCCCATTGTCGGCGGGCGGGACGAAATACTTACAAGTGTTGAAAAATACACGATCACGAAAATTTACTACGCGATCCCTTCCGCTTCGATCGAGGACAAAAAGGAAATCCTCGGTATCTGCAGTGAGACAGGCTGTACCCTGAAATTA
>JBGUQD010000043.1:0-24198 GCA_045130755.1 Candidatus Limivicinus sp.
ATGATCCCGCAGCCGCATACGCGCTTCACCAGCGCCGTCAGCCTGCTTCGCTTTATCGGATTGTAGAAAAGACAGTAGATGTGCATCCCGGTCCTCCTGTCACGCCTTCCGCGGCTCCACGGGCTCGACCATCTCGTAGCCCAGCCGCATGCTGACCTTCTTGCCCTGCAGGTCCACCCGGACCTCCACGGTCTTGGCCTTCCGGTTCACCCGGACGATGGCGCCCTCCCGGCCCTTCAGAAAGCCGCCGAGGATGCGGATGCGCTTGTTCACGTCGAAATACGCCTGGGAGACGCCGATGTTGCCGCCCGCCTCGAACAGCAGCCGCGCAAACTGGTCGTCGTAACCCCGCAGCCGCCAGGTGCCGTCGGTGTAGCGCAGCAGCTTCAGCACGCTGTCGCTCCTGACGAACGCCGGCAGCGCGGCCTCCAGCGCCTCCACGCCCTCCGCGTCCGCCTCGAAAAACACGTAGCCGGGCAACAGCGTCACCCGCTCCTCGACGGCGGTGTCCCTGACCCGCCGGTAGCGGCTGCGCGTGGGAGCCAGGGCTCTTCCCTCCGGAAACGCCCTCTGAAACTGACGGACGACGTCCTGCTCCTTCCCGCTCTTGCAGAAGAGGCAGCCGCGCCGGATCGTCCTTTCCTCGCCCATAGCAATCCCTCCGAGCGTCCGTGACGGAAGGCATAGCTTCGCCCTTGGAAGGGCCTGCAAGCCAAAAGGCCCGGCATCTCCCATTGGTGAATTATATCCTGCAGGCTCTCGCGCCGGGACGTACTCCTCATCCGCATCCCCTGCATTGCTGTGCTTCCGTGACCCTCGTGAACCGGGTGGCTCGCAAGGTAGACTTTAGAATCCACCGCCACATGGCCACGAAACAACGGGACATTTGTCAAAATCGCTGCCCTTCACATATCAAAGGTTTGTCTCTTTTTACAGGTACCCATTGTTACGTTGATTATACCATATCTGGATTCTAAAGTCTACAATAAAATCCGTTCATGAGCGTAAATTTATCATACCTGGCACAAATTGCCGCTACTGCCGGGCCCATTTCAGGAAGGTGGAGTGGGCGACCTGCAGCCGCCTGGAGGCCTCCCGGGCGCTGATCCCGCCCTCCTGCCAGCGCTTCACGACCTCGCCGAAGTTGTCCGGCCTGGGCTTTGCCGGCGGGCCGAAGCGCTGTCCCCGGGCCTTGGCCGCGGCGATGCCCTCGGCCTGGCGCTGGCGAATGAAGGCGCGCTCCTGCTCGGCCACGTAGCTGAGCAGCTGCAGCACGATGTCCGCGATCAGCGTGCCCGTCAAATCGCGCCCCTGCCGGGTGTCCAACAGCGGCATGTCCAGCACCACGATGGCGGCCTGCTTCTGCTTGGTGATGAAGCGCCACTGCTCCAGTATTTCCTCGTAGTTGCGGCCCAGCCGGTCGATGGACTTCACCACCAGCACGTCCCCCTGGGCGATGCGCCGCATCAGCGCCTGGTAGCGGGGTCGGTTGAAGTCCTTGCCCGAGAGCTTGTCGATGAACAGCTCGTGCACGCCAAACGCCCTCATGGCGTCGACCTGCCGCGCCTCGTTCTGGTCCCGCGTGGAGACCCGCACATATCCGTAGATCCTGCCGTGCTCGTGATTCCTCTTCATTGGTAAAGCGCCTCCTTTTTGTTCCCCACTCCAATCTACACCAGAAAGCGCCCATAAAATCCGGCGTTGTGTTATCAGCGTGCAAAACGCGCCGTTCCCCGCGGCTGTCCCGATATACTTGAATGAGATAAGGGGAAGGTTCCTTATCTCACTGTTTCGAGATGAGGAACCTTCCCCTAACGGAGGACTTTTCACAGGCAAAATGGAGTGTCAAATGTCTCGGTAATTGGGATATAGGACGGAAGAAGCGGGTTGCAGGAAAAAACATGCATCCCGCAAAACCATTCTTCACAGTAAACTCGATTCATCAGGAAACATGTGCCGGATCTGATTCCGAGATAAATTTACCGTTGAATTTCGGGTGAAATTCCGGTATAATCGGTTTGAAGGGAGATGAGCTTCATGCCGAGCATTATACCGGTGTCCGATTTGAAAAACTATAGCGAGGTATTGGGCCATTGCGACGATGGCTCGCCGGTGTACCTCACCAAGAATGGCCGCGGGAAGTATGTCGTCCAGAGCATGGCGGACTACGAAAAGCAGCTGGCGACGATCCGCCTGCTGACCGAGCTCTCCAGGGGCGTGGAATCCCTGCGCAGGGAAGGCAGCCTGACCATCGACGAGGCCTTTGAAGGACTGGGTGTGTAAGCATGGCAAACGTGATCGTTTCCCCGGCGGCGCGAAGGGATTTGATCGGCATCCGCGATTACATCAGCGATGAGTTGGCCAATCCCGACGCCGCCCTGCGCATCCTCAAGCTGCTCCGCACCTGCATCGAAAGCCTTCGGGACATGCCAGAGCGCGGCAAGCCGCTGGATGCCGTGCTCTCCGTCCATACCGATTATCGGTTCCTGGTCTGTGAGAATTACCGGATATTCTACCTTTGCGAAGGAAATCAGGTGGAAGTGGTCAGGGTGCTGCATACGCTGCAGGACTATATGAGGGCGCTGTTTCTTTGAATCATAATGTTCCTATATAACGCTTTCTGCCCGAACAGGTATGTCGTTTATTGACATTCCTGTTCGGGCTATTCTTGTCAACTATGTCACACTGAATCCACTCGCTCGAAAGACGCGGGGACGGTTCTTCCGTCTTGACGTCCAAGGCAAAAGAATGCATGCTCTTTCCGCGGAGCAGGAGATTGAACAACGTGAGAAAAGGGGACGATTCCTTATCTCACTGCTACGAGATGAGGAACCGTCCCCTTATCTCAGCCGATGGCGCACTCGCAGAAAACGCCCTTTGCCATACGGCAAAGGACGTCTTTTTTGGTACCGGCGATCGGATTCGAACCAATGACACTCCGGGTATGAATTGCACAAATTGAACATAATAGTCAGTGTTTCTACATCAATATTGCACAAATCAGAACGAACAAAAGTCAACGGCACATTAGCATTCTCTTGTTCCATCAAGTTTTCAAAGGTTCGCTTTTCCCGGACAGGATTGAATTTGGCGAATCTCCGGCTTCAAATTTGCAGGACGAGATTCAAAACCCCGCAAATCGGATTTCAGATTGACATCGCTATCCTTCCAGCAACCCCCGATTCAGCGTTTAACAGCATAGTCTTCCATCCGAAATGCAAAGCGAAATCACCTTGCATTATTTCGCGAAATATGATATGATGATTTCGCGAACAAGCGAATCGAGGTGTCGGCTATGGAGTATATGAGCATTCAGCAAGCGGCGGAGCAGTGGGGCGTCTCTTCCCGGCGCGTCCAGCAGCTGTGCAAGAGCGGTGCAATCGGCGGCGCTGAGAAGGAGGGCCGTTCCTGGCGGATTCCGGCCCAGGCGCAGTCACCCGTGCGAGCAAAGCCGGTTGAAAGGCCGCACACCCTTCCTCTGCCCGTGGGCATCTCCGGCTACGTGGAGGCGGTCACGCGGTATTACTACATCGACAAGACCCTGCTGATCCGCGACTTCATCGACGCGCTGCCGAAGGTCTCGCTGTTCACCCGTCCGCGCCGCTTTGGCAAGACGCTGAACATGGACATGCTGCGCGTGTTCTTTGAGCGCAGCGAGCAGGACACTTCCATATATTTCCGGGACAAGGCTATCTGGGCCTGCGGCGACTACTACCGATCCTTCCAGGGCAAATACCCCGTGATCTACCTGTCCTTCAAGGACGTGAAGTATGCCTCGTGGGAGAACGCCCTCAAGGACATCGCCGCCATTATCCGAAGCGAGTATGCCCGTCACGGCGAGCTGCTGGACAGCCCGGCATGCAATGCGGTGGAGAAGCAGGCGTTCCAGGCGATCATCGACGATCAGGCGGATGAAGTGGCGCTTTCCCGCTCTCTGGCTCTGCTCCCGGCCATGCTGCATAAGCACTACGGTATCGAGACCGTCATCATCATCGACGAATACGATACGCCAATTCAGCAGGGCTATGCCAGCGGTTATTACGACCATGTCGTCGCCTTCGTGCGCAATCTGTTCTCCGGCGCGTTCAAGGACAATTCCAGCCTGGCCTATGGCTTTATGACCGGCATTCTGCGCGTGGCGAAGGAGAGCATCTTCAGCGGCATGAACAATTTGAAGGTCAACACCATCATGGACGACCGCTACAGCGCGTATTTCGGCTTCTCCAAAGAGGAGGTCGCGCAGATGCTGGCCCACTACGGCCACGCGAACAAGCTGGCGGAGGTCTGCGAATGGTACGACGGCTATCAGTTTGGCAGCTCGGAGATCTTCAATCCCTGGTCGGTCATCAACTACGTGGATGAGAACTGCTACCCCAAGGCATTCTGGCAGTCCACCGGCAGCAACGAGATCATCGGCGACATCATCGCCGCCGCGACACCGGAGATCACGGAAAACCTGCGCAAGCTGATGCAGGGCGAGACCGTGACCACCTACGTGGACACGGGCGTGATCTATCCGGAGGTGAAGAAGAACCCGACCAGCATCTACAGCTTCCTGCTGGTGGCCGGGTACCTGCGCTGCACGGAGATCATTCCCCAGAACGACGGCAACTTCATGTGCCGGGTATCGATCCCCAACAAGGAGATCGCCTTCGTCTATGCGAAGGAGATCATCTCCCGGCTGCTGCCGGAGCGCGGCGAATCCACGGCTGCCGCAATCCAGCAGGCGATCTTTGAGCGAAATACCGAAGCCCTGCAGAAGCACATCGCCGCCTATCTGATGGAGACCATCAGCGTCTACGACACTGGCAGCGAGGCCTTCTATCAGGGTCTGATGATCGGCCTGTGCGCCATCCTCAACAACCGCTACACGGTGCGTTCGAACCGGGAATCAGGCCTCGGGCGGTTCGACATCCAGCTGTGCCCCCTGGAGGAAGGCCTGCCCGGCCTGATCTTCGAGCTGAAAGCGGCGACAAAGGGATCTGAGAGCCTTGATAAGCTCGCGGCTGAAGCCATTCAGCAGATCGACAAAAAGCGCTATGAGACGGAATTGCGCGCCGCAGGAATTCAGGAGGTTTTCAAGATCGGCATGGCGTTTCGGGGGAAGGAGATCGCAGTAAAGACAGAGCATGCCCATTGAAAAGTTACCTAAATACTTATACTGTCAATGTAATCGCAGATTTTTCCATCAAGAATGACAACTACTTTCTGCTCTGCCATGAGAGTATTCCCTCCGAATCATCCATCATCACTATTCTATTCATAATTCACTTAATTCGACTCGTTTCGCCAATACGATACGAGTGATTTTAGTACTTTTATTTGTTTTCTGTAACATTTGATAAATAATAAAGCAACATTTCAGTGAAAAGGATGCAATAAATGGACAGGCTATAAAAAAGAGAACCGGCCAACATCCGTCAAAAGGCATGCTGGCCGGTAGCAACAAGACTGTCAATATCGTGGTACGCGTTTTGAATCGCTTCCTGATGATACTGGAAATAGCCATCATAAATCTCATCCGTGATGCCGTGCGCGTCCCATTCGCGCAGTACATCGCCGGTGGAGCGTCCCTTTTCATTTGCGTAGCGCTCGATCAGGAACAAGAAGAATACCATTTCATCCGTCATGCTATTCACCCCTTATATACGCCGAGTTCCGAGGGTCTCCCGTGACGCGTTCGACCTCCCACATATCGAATATGGCTCGCTCCGAGAATTCCCACATCGCCAGCGCCGCGTCCTCCAGCATGCTATGCGTCTCGGAGGTCAGGAACGCCCGAGCCGCGTCCATCTGGCTCATGTTGTATTTCTCCATAATGCGGGGGATCACATGCTTGTTGTAGTAATCGAGAGAGAAGCTCTGCATTCTGGTCACAGGTGAAGCACCTCCTTGCAGCGCAGCAGGCCTATGGCCTTTGGGGTCTTGAAGGTGTATTGGTCCCTCAGCTTCTGGGGGAGAAGGCGGCGAATCGCTTCCTGTTCGTCGTACATGCCGTCCAGAAACAGGTCTATGACCGGCGCGGTCTGGTCGTTGGCGACAGGCCCGGCGATGATGTCCCATTCCTGGGAGACGGGATGGCCCTTTCGATTTTTCACCACATAGCGCAGCCAGTCTACATTGGGAGTATCAAACTTCAATATGCGCAGCCTGCTCATTTCGCTTTCGTCAATCTCGTAAACGCTGACAAAGGACTCTGTCAAGCGGAGGCGCAACGCGGTCCTTCTGGCCCATTTTGTGGCCTGATCGAGATCGCTGGTGGTATAAAAGCCCTTCCCGAAATCCAGATCTCGCTGGATTTTCAGCAATCTGGGCTCTTCAACCGCAACATTGCTGCCGTGATACAGGATCATAGCCAAACTCCTCCTTTTCCATGCGTTGTCTTATTATATCATGCCCGCGGGGCATTCTGCAATCACAAACAGGGTGATATGCAAACCGAAAGCAGGCGCTTTCAGCACATATAAGTATTGCGCGCGGCCGCAAGTAATGGAAAAACGGATGCTTGATGCGTCCGTTTTTCTCGTTATTCAGTTCAAGAATACAGCCAAACCCAACAGGAATTGCCCAAGATAGTACATCGCCAGACTGATGTAGTCCATCTGCTTCTTCCAGCGAGTAAACGAGAGGCAACCAAGCAAAACGTCAGATACTGCAAACAGAATAGCTCCCGCAAGGAACAAAGGCGCTTGTATGCTCGCAAGGGCGACCATCAGGCAGAGTATTGTTGCGTAGACAAGAATAAGCACATATCTGCTGCCGAGCACTGAACGAACACGTGTCATTGCCACAATAGACAGTCCCATCAGGCAAAGAAACACAATTGCACATTGCCAGTTTGGGCTTTTCATCATACAGAAGGCGACCATATACAGGATGTGTCCGAGAACAAAGGTCGCTCCACCCGCGATGAAGTGTACACACAGCACACCGTCTGCGATGGAACAAACAACCAATCCCGCGAGCACCAACCAATGGGCAGGGATGCCGCTTTTTAAACAACCCAGCAGCGCCACCAATGCCGCCATGGCCGTTGCTCCGCACTTGATGGCAATCTCCTTTGCCTTGCTATGTCCTGTCGCTTTCTTTATCTGCTGGAAAGCCAAATACAAGACTACCATGACAGCAAAAGCAGCACCGATGATATAGCTCATATACGATTACCTCTGATGCATTGGTGCCATTTGGAGGGGGATAAACCCTCAATACTTGATGGCATAGTAAATCACATACACCCAGCCAAGAATGCCATGGAATATCGCCCAGCCGATTGAATGCCAATTCACATAGCTTATGACCATGGCCAGGGCACTGCCAAATGAGATGCCTGCCTTGACAGTTTTTGTAACGTTGGTTTTCTTGTCTTCCATGATAAGACCTCCTGCATATTCAAATCGTTAGTGGCATTTCGATTGCAATTTGCGTATTCTCTCCATCTACTGCTGATATACTGTTTCTATACGATAATATGGAATGTCAACACCATAAAGGTTGCTTACCCGCCAGAATAATGCTTCAAAGAAGCTTTTCGCGCCATTAGAGTATTCTTTTCTGGCAAAATAGTCTTCCAAATAGACGTCATAATCATGCTTTATTACTTCTGCGGGATAGAGTTTGCTTATTCCGCCGTTATCACCACCACCCGTTGAAAGCCAGTAATCATCATCGTCAATTGCCATAACAAAGAGAAGGCCATTATTCAATATATTATCGCCAATTCCCAGTTTATTGAAGACTGCAACAGCATATTCATTAAGAGGAAGTGAGGTATGGTTCACTGTCAATACAACAATCTGCGCTCTACACGCTTTATTCAGATATCGAGGTCTGTCCTCCAGTTCTGCGAGATCATGGAGACCGTCAAGCAAAAGCACCTTCAGCTTGTGGTCATCGGCTCCATCACTGTGGATTGCCGCAATGGTGAAATGGATCCCATGAGTGCCGCGTTCTTCCAAATGGCTTCGATTTTCAGTGAGCTCGAAAAAAGCATCCTGCGGTCTCGCGTGCGTTCAGGGCTGGCGAACGCTCGCGCCAAAGGCCACAGGATCGGCCGCAAGCCTACCACGAAGGACGATATTCCAGCCATATTCTACAAGCATTATCCATCCTTCGCGGCGGGAAAGCTCAATGTTTCGGAATTTGCGAGGTTGTGCGGGCTTTCGAGGCCAAGCATCTACAAATACCTGCGATTGGTGAAATAAGCGCGACTATAACAGCCATTCCCCCCTTGCTCAGATGCAAAGGGGGGATAGCTAAAACCAAGATTAAGCTATCGTATTGACAAAACATGAATACACCTAATCATCAATATTTTCGCCTCTCGGCCAAAATTCAATTCTATCAATTCTGCATGAAGGGACTGTGACTTTATTTCCTAACACTGCAGTATAGGATGTAATTCCTGTGCATATACCATATATACTAACCTCATCTCCTTCAACAAACCTAGAATAATCCTTTGGTTTTTCATACGTGCAGTATACATATTCATGCTTACTCCAATATGTTTTATCGTCGTAACGCATGATAAGGAAAGTTATTTGATTTCCTTTTTCAATAACCTGTTCAACATACCCTTTAAACGTTATTTTACATCCTTTATACGACTCTGGATTTCGTGAAATACCGTTATAATTCATAGGCTTGAAATCTGTCTTAACATCACATAGTATTTTTTTCCCATCTACCAGTTTTGTTTTTCCATAATCGAATAGTATGTTAGTTAGATATTTTTTCTTCAAAATGGGACAATTTGAAATATTTATCGATTTTAGCTTGTTTTTACTACAGCTTAGTTCTTTGAGTTTAGTGGTTTTTCTAAATACCAGTTTTCTCAAGAGACAATTATCACAGTATAAATACCTTAATTTTGGATTATTTCTGATGTCAAGTTTAGTTAGCTTAGTACGTTTACAATTTAGGGTAGATAGTAGTTTATTGTTTCTTATGTCAATTTTGGTTAGCCTTGTATTAGAACAATCTAGCTCTTGCAGCTTAATGTTTTTTGATATATCAAGTTTGGTTAGCTTTGTATCAGAACAATCAAGTTTTTGAAGCTTTGTGTTTCTTGATAGGTCTAGTTCTCTTATTTCGGATCCACTACAATCTAATCGTCTGAGATTTACAAATAATTCTATACCTTTTAGGTTTTTAGGGAAATAGTAATCTGTAGTAATCCATGTTATTCTTTTCATTTCTCTGTCTGATAACATACCATCTTCATTTAGATCTATAGAATCTAATATAAGATCTCTAAAACCTGAATCTGGAAAGATAGATTTATCAATTATAATGCTTCCATCTTCTGCTGATGCTCCAGACAATAATACTTCTATGCTTACAAACAATAATGCAGCAGCAAGCAAAAGACTAATCAACCTTCTCTTCATTATGATAATCTCCCTTCTATCTTCTCACAATCTCTCTAAATGCCGTCTTAACAACCTTCGGTGTTCCTTGCAACTTCACATACCTTGCAACCGCCGACGGGGACCGCCCGACTTCTCGGGCGATCGCGGCATTTCATGGAACAATCATACACATTCCCCCATAAGCAAGCGCCACACATATTTTACAATTTCATTATACAACAAATCTGAGCTAATGGCAATAGCGAATGCTTGAAAATCCCAAAACATAGGGTTGCTTTTCTTTTCTCTTTCAAGTATAATTCAGATAAGAATTCCAAAACGAAAGGATGGTATAAATGGCAAAGTATCCCGAAAAGCCCACCCGCATTTCAGGCTATACCGAAGAATGGATTACCGAATACCTCAAGGACAAGGCCACCGCACGCCAAATCAATAAGTACATCAAGGCAATTGACGGTAAGGACAAGAAAGAACGTCGTCAAATCTTCATAGATATGTTCATCGCCGAGAAAGCACCTAAAGCCGCGAAGCCTGCCAAGAAATCCTTTGATGAAGGATTGAAGGATCTTCTGAAAGAAAAGCGCGCTGAAGAAAAGGCCAGCAAGGAAGCTTGATGTATTGTATAAGCCACCTCCGCGTGGCTTATTCTTTTGCATAAGAATACACTATTACCTTTACCCTATTCAAGATAATCCTGTTGGTTTGCCCGCATATGTGGGCTATCAAGGACGACTGTGTATAAGTATTTGAAGCTATTGGAATAGAACCGCTTCAAGTATTTATAATGTCTTTATAGAGAAATAGCCATACTCCTCACTTTTCACGTCAAACACATCAACCGCTTGCTTCATCTATCGTAGATTTTATCTGATCGCCCGCTTTGTTTATAATAGGTCTCTCTTTTTTGATTTGAGTAGTACCCATCCAGTTTATAGCAGGGATTTATGCCCATTATTGCAACGTTTCTCGGAATTCGATCAGCGGTTTTTCTCAAAAAGACGCGGGGACGGTTCTTCTGTCTTGACGTCCAAGGCAAAAGAATGCATGCTCTTTCCGCGGAGCAGGAGATTGAACAACGTGAGATAAAGAACCGTCCGCTTATCTCAGCCGAAGGCGCACTCGCAGAAAACGCCCTTTGCCATACGGCAAAGGGCGTCTTTCTGGTACCGGCGATCGGATTCGAACCAATGACACTCCGGGTATGAAATTCTCGGAATTGAAGTCAATTTCGGCTTCCTACTATTAAAGGATTTTGAAAAAGGAACAGCATTTGGACATTGTGATATACAGTTATCGAGGCCTTTCTATTATTCCTCATTTGACACAATTTTCTGTTTCAAACACGATTCCGTATACTGAAATGCATTGTAAAGAGAAAAACTTCGGAAGCAATCTGAACTCATCAGATAATTTCAAAATGGATTCTTCAAAAAACTAAAAGAAACTTGAGAAATCAGAATAATAGTCCAATTCTGCTATCATATTCTTCACAGTATTCGATTATCACTTGCAATATAAGAATCCCAGGCCTTTCGACCTGGGACTTTGGCGGTCGCAACAAGACTCGAACCTGTGACCCCATCGATGTGAACGATGTGCTCTCCCCTTGTGGTAGATTCGTTAGACAAAGCACAGTCGCCAGCAAGAGCCAAACCGTTGTAAATACGGCACTTTTCACGTCTTTCTATTCGACAGGGGGTGTTCAAATCCCTGCTTGAACACCGTGTTCATTTTTGGTTTGAACACCGTGTTCACCCGCTTTGAACACGGTGTTCAGGGGTGTTCAGGGGTGTTCAGCCAGCAGAGAAAGCTTGAATCCTCATGTCTGATTTTCAGCGATTATTCACGATTCTTTTTCCACCGCAGCATCGTCAGCAGGTACATCAGGATGAAGAGCCCGCCAATAGTAGCTGCGCCTCCGCCGATCCCAACCAGATTTCTGTTGGGGTGTGTGACCATGCCAGACCAGCCGTTGCTGATCAGGATCTGGTCTCCGGTCTTTGGAATCGCATTGGGATTGGTCGTACCGAATAGAACAGTGGCGCTTCTATGCTCCCCCTGGCCGTCATTGTACTCGACATCCAGCAACACTCTGTAATGGGCGTCCGAAGTGCCTCTGACCATCTTCCTTGCCGGTGTGTAGGATATCTCGCCAACCTCTGTGATCGTGGATGTGTATGAAGGCTGACGATACGCAAACAGGAGGATCAGTAGCCCGATGACCACGAGCGCGATGGGGACGCCCCAGACGATTTTTCTGATCGTGGCGTCCCACGTTCCTTCGGTTTCTGCCTGCTTCATGCCTGAGCCCCCTTTGTTTCACTTCCCGCTAATACCACCAGGGGAGTCTGAGACTCTCACCACTTCAAAACCACCGTGCACACGGCGCTCACCACCGCAGCAAAGATGATGCAATACAACCCAATCCTTTCCATGCCTCGATCATCAGTCTCAAGTTCAAGGTGGAATTTGAACGGATTTGACGGGTTATAATACAGAACGACGTCGCTCCCCTCAGGTAAACGCTTGGGCTCCTGTCCACGCATTTCCAGATAATAGAAATCCGAAGTCGCTGTGTATGGATGCCCATCAACCGTGAAGCTGATGACAGGGTGATAGCACCTTGCAGTGGGGCCACGTCCCCAGGGCTTCTCTTTAACCTCATAGCTCTGGATGATGCCCTCAGCTCGGCTGGTTTCAACCGCGGCCCTGGATTTGAAGTGCCGGGACTTGGAAAGCCCCATGAACAGGCATATCCAGCCGATAAGTGAGAGACTGAGAAAACAAAGAATCGTGTTCATTGCGTTATTCATTCAAAGTCTTGTTGACAAGGAACGGAGTAAAGAAAAGGGCCCAGACGAGGCCGACAACAATAAAAATCTTTGCGGCCCGAATGTCATGCTTCAGGACTTTCTCAAAATCGAAATGAGCAGGCTCGTCCGCGTCGTAGATGATGTCGACATCCTCGCCAACCGAAAGGTCGCTATGAATCAGATTTGAAGGACTTTGCAGGTGGTATTTCCGGCCATCAACCGTAAATTCTACTACCGGATGCCAGACTGTGCGTGTCTCATGCCTGTGGCGGTGGCTATTCCATCTCTGCTTCTTCTCTGGGATCATACACAGTACTTTCGCAGTTGTTCGGGAACGTTCCCGCTCCCTGGTTTCTCTGCAGCGGCGAAGCGTGGAAATCCCCATGATTACCCACACCCAGCCTAAGAGTGAGGTGACAAGATAGAGAATCAGGAATTTGGTCACGGCCTCGCCATCTCCCTCACTCGTTCCAGAATCAAGGTGCAGGTTCTTCTCGCACAAATTGCTCCGCATCGGCAACCTTCACGTAGGGAAAAGCATCGGAGCCCGCTGCGTCGTAGACCAGCGCATCGCCCTGTACTGTAAACACGAACGTCAGGTCAAAGCCGTTATCCTCCGTCATGTGGACGGTATCGTCGTACACATCCCATGTTCCGCCGCCCATATAGCTGCTCAGCGAACCTTCGTAGAATGTATAGGTTCCGTCCGGGCTGAGCGTGATCGTGAAATCGCCGCCGAACCCCTCGCCCTCATAGCGGTAGGTGCCCGCGAGGGCAACGGCGTTTGACTCCGCATCGTATCCCTCGCCCACATAGCTCATGAGAAGGCTTTCCGTATCGGCGAATATCGGACCGTCTGTTTCCCTGTCGTTGCACAGGGTGTATTCCGACCCGTCCGAAAAGACCAGTTCGATGCACCGCTCCGGTGCGTCCAGGGCATATTCTTCCCGTTCCGGAAGCGATGACCAGCCCACAGGATTGTACGCAGCCATGAGTTCCGCCACATCATCCAGCGCTTTCCGCGGCAGGGAGTACGCCTCAAAGCTGTCGCGCTCCGCCAGCGTCAGCAGGACGAAATCCGACGAATCGTCCAGGCGAATCGTGCAGGTGAAGTCCTCGTTCTCCATGCCGCCGTAGATTGAATACGCGCAGGAGACGAGTATAGGCTGTTCCGCCATCGCTGCTGCGAAAAGGAGCATGGCGCACATCAGCATAGCAGCCAGGAAACGCTTCATGGGCGTGACCTCCTCTGTCCTGTGGCTGTTTTATCAGTTAACCCAAATGTTTATTCCCTAAGGTGAAGCCGAGCGGAATCACGACATTCCGGGATCGGTGCTTTCAATCCCATCGGTATAGAAGTGCATACTCCTGTGGATTTTCGCCATTTCAGCGATCCCTTCAATCTGTTTGTTCATTGCGTCATATTCAGCCCTGATGTCGGCATCATAAACGTAAGCCTGGTAATCCGAGGGCATGCTCAGATAGAAGTGCAGCCCTGCATTCTCGCTGTAACCGATGTATTCGTATTCGGGAAGATCCCGGAAGCTTTCGTCTTCGCTTGCGCGGAGTTTAAACAGGAAGCCGCCCTTGGGAAGGCCATCCTCCAGAAACTTATCGTAGCTGGCGGTTTGAAAGAAAGCGACGCCGGTATCGGTTTGCTCGACGGTGATCGCATCCTCCCATTCGATGGGGATGTAAAGCATGACGTCAGGGAAATCGTAAACGACGTAATTCCCGTTGGCAGTGTACATGATATGGTAGTCGTAGGGCGTGAATTCTGCCATGGCGGGCATGGCGGCGAAGAGAAGTACGATTAACAGAGTAATCAAACGCTTCATGGTGGTTCCTCCTGTTCGCGTTGTTTGCAAATTGGACGGTGTCGCACAGGGAAACGTTCCAGAGCATCGCTCCGCATTTCCATAGGGCAGCCCGTGGCGAGGTCGGATTCACCGTCTTCCGTCGCCGCGCTCCACACCGATCTCCTTGTTCTCCTGATAGCCAAAGGGTAATGCTGCCCTCGCCACTGTAATCTCTATTCTTTAACCGGCCATATTGGACGGTGCGACCACAGGAATCGCAGGTCGCCCAGCCACCAAACCGACTCATGTGCTCGCCACACTTCCAGCACTTCATTATCCGCACCCCCGACTATTGTATCATACATGCACACAATAGGCAATAAAACCGGTACCCGAAGGCGGCAACATCGATTATAATGATGCTCTCTGTTCCCCTTGCATCTTCGGCTTCCGGTTCCAGGAATTGCCGGGCCGTCAACTTGACTACATAGAAACACCTTGATGCCTCATGAAAAATCTGCCTGTCTTCGCAGATAATCTTAAAGAATCAAACTTTTTTTCAACCCGTGGTAGACGTGTTGTTTAATTTACATTGCGTTTACATGCAATACAATATATAGTATGAAATAGCTTTCTAAAGTCTATATACTGTGCCCAATGTGCTATTCTGTTCAAATCGATATCTGTCCATTCAAGCAATAAACTGCAAAATTCTGCCAAAGCATTTAGTATAATCCAATTGTCGGTGAGGGAAACAACAAAATCTTCTCCCTCCCACAGAAAGGGCAAAACAATGAAGAAGAACAACATGAATGCGCTGGTTAAGAACGGTTACGACGTGGACTTCGTGAACAAGCAGATCAAGATCACCAAGGAATTCAAGGAGCAGGCCGCCAACATTACTACCGAAGCCTTCAAGACCATGATGACACTCCGCGCTCAGCTCCCCGATTTCGAGGTCGTTGAGACCAAGGCGGGCAGGCGCTCTTCCGGGAAAAACAGCGGCCGCGTACAGGGTCTGAACCTGGAGTTCATGCGGGTGTACATCGAGGACCTCTACGGAGAGGATTCCATCCAGATCATGGAATTCGAAAACGCCCTGAAGCTTTCGAAAACCCGCAAGAGTGCCCGCTATGCTTACATGAAGCAGTGGTTCAACGCCACTTACCCCGACGCCATCAAGCTTCTGGGTGGTATGCCTGACGATGAGCGCAAAGCCTTGCGCGCTGATGAGCGTCATAATGAGGCCAAGGAGAAACTGGCGGCAGCCAAGAATTCGCAGTCGGCACAGAACAAATCGAACAACAGTGATACTGAATCTGCGGCAGATCTTGAGGAATCTGCCGCATAAGGGGAAGAATCTGAACAAAACTGAAGAATAGAGTAATAACGGAGGGCAAATCTTATGAAGCACTATGGATCGTATGAATACCGCAACCTGTACTCCACCGAACTGTGCACCTATGAACGCAGCGTGCGCGTCAGTATCCGCGATGACTGGAACGGCACCTACAATTCCGAAGAATCCTTCATCTCCATGGAAAAGTTCCTTCAGAAGCACTCCTACTCCCTCGACAGCTTCCTGGACCGCTATTGATCAGCAGATAAGGAGAAGAGTATGAAACAGTATCGGTATAATTGCCTTACCAACACCCTCACGCTTAGCCGCGCCTTTGTGCGTCAGGCAGAAAACGTAGAATCCGAAGAGTACAAGTTTGTCCAGCGTATGCGCGACGAGATTCCGGGACTGGATATCGTGCGGCAGGAGAAGCAGGTCCATCGCCGGTCCCCGCGCGCGAACCTCTCCGTCAAGGCCATGCGCGATTACATCCAGTGCGTCAGAGACAGTGAGAAGCGGCTGGAGGAATTGGACAGCGTTGTCAGTGCTTCCAAGGGGCAGGAGCATCCCCTCCTGTATGTTCGGGAATGGTTCATGGAGAACTATCCAACCTAACATCAGAATTCGGAAGAACATGATCAGACATAATTTGATGATTATCAGATAATGCTTGGCTCCGCCTTGACAGTGAAATTAGATAAGTGATATTATTTGCTTGGCACCTTGATAACTGTATATCCGATGTTCAAATGCTGTTGCCAATGAAGGGAGATTTGGCAATGGCAAAACACAGATTGCGCATTTGCGTAGGCTATAACGACGATGGTTCACCCGTTGTAAAGCGCATATCAGGGAATACGGAACTGGAGCTTGCGGATAATGTGGTCAGGATGATGCTTTCATCAGAGCGTCGGGCTGATTTTATTGAGCAGGTCATCCACCCGTCGCGCCCCATCACAACCTTTATGGCGTATGCGAAGGAATGGCTTGCAACCTACAAGGCGGGGCATATCAAGGCTACGACTTTGGGTGGCTATCAAACGATACTTGAATATCACCTATACCCGGCATATGGTGATATGGACATTACAGCGATTACCACAAAGAGCATTCAGGAGATGCTCAACGGTAAATCGGACAGGTCGAGGAAAACCTTGCAGGATATGATGATTTTGTTCCGTTCAATCCTTGAATCGGCACGAAAGGACGGCCTGATTTCTGTCAACCCAGCGGATGACAACAGGATCACGATTCCCTCCACGAAGAGGACTACGCGGAACGCTCTTGAAGTTGATGCAGTAAAGGACATAATTGCGAATCTTGCCCTGTTGCCTGAAGCGGATGACCGACGCTATCAGGCATTGCTTATCTTCACAGGTATGCGGCGTGGGGAAGTACTGGGCCTGAAGTGGGAGGATGTCGATTTCGAAAATGGACTTATCCATGTCCGGCGGAACGTCACTTTCCCAAGGGGCAGGAACGACCCTCTTGTCGGAACGACAAAGACAGAAAGCGGTGTGCGGGATATCCCCATTCTGCCGATGCTGCTTGACTACCTCAAACCCATTGGCGTAACCGGCTATGTCGTTGGCAACAGCGATACGCCCAACACGCTTTCCATCGTACGGCGGAGGAACGAACGCATCAACCGCCTGATCGATACCCATGGAGCGACGCCACATGTCTTCAGGCACAGCTTCGCGACGATGCTCTATGACGCCGGGACGGACATAAAGACCATTCAATCCATCATGGGGCAGTCGGACTACAAAACAACGGCAGACCGCTACTGCCATCCGCGGGATGACAGGAAACGGGCCGCTGTCAATTCGGTCAACGCTATGCTGTCCGAGTAGGGGGCTGGACGTGATTTTGGACAGAATCTGCGTAGATGAGTTTTGGGTTGAGAACATGTTAACCGGAATCTGAAGTATTTCTGTCTATGGTCCACAAAAAGAATCTGTGAGGCTCATTCAAGCCTCACAGATCAGAGTGGTACCGGCGATCGGATTCGAACCAATGACACTCCGGGTATGAACCGGATTCTCTAGCCAACTGAGATACGCCGGCATATAAGTCAACCACGGGACGACCCATGGTTGACGATGGTTGCGGGGGAGGGATTTGAACCCTCGACCTCCGGGTTATGAGCCCGACGAGCTACCGGACTGCTCTACCCCGCGACAGCGCGTTTCGTTCAACGCAAGGGATATTATAGCATGGTAACCCGGAGTTGTCAAGCGTTTTGGAGATTAAGAATTGGAGACGGGGACGGGAAACAGGAATAGCGGCTGCCGCGCGGAAGCCGGCAGCTATCATTCCCCATTACTCCGCCACATTGTTGACCGGGCTTCCCGCGACCCACGCGGCGAAGTTGCCCACGGCGATGTCCATCAGGCGCTGGCGGGCGGCGAGGGGAGCCCAGGCGATGTGGGGGGTGATCACGCAATTCCTAGCGGTCAGCAGCGGGTTGTCGGCCCGGATGGGCTCCTCGGACACCACGTCCACCCCGGCTGCGTACACCTTGCCGGAATTCAGCGCGTCGGCCAGGTCCTGCTCCACCACCAGCGGGCCGCGCCCGGTGTTCAGGATGATCACGCCGTCCTTCATCCTGGCGATGGAATCCCGGTTGATCATGCCGCGGCTGTCGTCGTTCAGCGGGCAGTGCAGGCTGATCACGTCGCTCTGGCCAAAGATGTCCTCCAGCGACGCCCAGCGGCAGCCCTCGGGGGCCACGCCGACCTGGCGCCTGCTGTAGCAGAGCACGTTCATGCCCATGGCCACGGCCACCCGGGCCACGGCCCTGCCGATCTGGCCGAAGCCGACGATGCCCAGGGTCTTGCCCGCCAGCTCGATCAGCGGCGTCTCCCAAAAGCAGAAGTCCGGGCAGGAGGCCCACTTGCCCGCGTGCACGGCGGCGGAGTGGCGCGCCGCGTTCAGGCAGATGTCCAGCAGCAGCGCAAAGGTCATCTGCACCACGTCCGCGGTGCTGTAGGCGGGGATGTTGGTCACCACCACGCCCCGGGCGCGGGCGGCGTCCACGTCGATGTTGTTGTAGCCGGTGGCCAGCTCGCCCACGTACTTCAGGTTCGGGCAGGCGGCCATCACGTCCGCGTCGATGCGGGCCTTGTTGGTCAGCACCGCGTCCGCGTCGCCGATGCGTTGCAAAAGCTGCTCCTTCGGCGTGCGCTCGTACACCACCAGCTCGCCGAACTGGCGAAAGGGCTCCCAGCTGATGTCCCCCGGATTGGCCGCGTGGCCGTCCAAGACAACGATTCGCATTGTACTACCTCCGTTCCTTGTCCTGTTTCAACTCTTCCCTTCCAGCCTCTTCCTCACCATATTCAGCGCCCAGCCCGCGGCCACGGTCCTCACGAACTGCCTTTGGCCGCGGAAGTGGCACGCCTCCACGGCGGTGCCGTCCGGGCCGGCGACGGCGATGAACACGGTGCCGGCGGGGGTGCCGTCCGCGCCGCCGTCGGGGCCGGCATAGCCGGTGGTGGCGGCGGCCCAGTCAGCGCCGCTGATGCTGCGGGCGCCCTCGGCCATCTCCCGGGCGCACTGGGCACTGACGGCGGTATACCGATCCAGCGTCTCCCGCTTCACGCCCAGCACCCGCGCCTTGGCGGCGTCGGCATAGGTCACGTGGGCCTCGCCCAGCACGTTGCTGGCCCCGGGCACGTCCACCAGCCGCGCGGCAAGCATGCCGCCGGTGCAGCTCTCGGCGAAGGAGATCGTCTCGCCCCGCGCCGTCAGCAGCGCCACCACGACCTTCTCGATGCTGTTGTCCAGGCCCTCGCCGTACACGGCGTCGCCCAGGCGCTCGCGGATCTCCGCGGCCACGGGCCCGATCAGCGCTTCGGCCTGCGGGCCCCGGGCGGTGACGCGGGCCTGGACCTCGCCGGGGCCGCAGTACAGCGCCAGCGTGGGGTTGTCGGAGTGGAACAGGTCCCGAAGCTTGTTCTCCACTGCCGATTCGCCGATGCCGAACACGCGCAGATACCGCGACTCCAGCCTCTCGCCGCTGCGGGCGGCCAGGTAGGGCGCCAGCTGCCTGTCGAACATGTCCTTCAATTCGTGGGGCGGCCCGGGCAGCACGGCCACGGTCTTGTCGCCTTGCTCCACCACGCAGCCCGGCGCGGTGCCGCAGGCGTTGGGCAGGATCATCGCGCCCCGGGGAAACCAGGCCTGGCGGCGGTTGTTCTCCGCCATCGGATGGCCCACGCTGCCCATGAACGCCTCGATGGCGCGCAGGCTGTCGCCGTCCATCTCCATGGGCAGGCCGAACACCTCGGCCACCATCTCCTTGGTCAAATCGTCCTCGGTGGGGCCCAGGCCGCCGGTGGTGATCACCAGGTCCGCCCGGGCAAGCGCCTCCTTCAGCGCCGCCTTCACGCGGCCGGGGTTGTCCCCCACCACCTGCTGGCGGTACAGCGTAATCCCCAGCTCCGAAAGCCGCCGGGCCAGGTATTGCGCGTCCGTATTGGCGATCTGCCCCATCAAAAGCTCCGTGCCGACGGAAAGGATCTCTGCGATCATGGCTCTGCGACCTCCATTCTCAGCGGCTGGAGCCTGAACTCGCCCCAGATCGACTCGTTCCATATAAAGCCGCTGTTTTCGGCGGGATCGTCGCTGATGATGAAGCGGCTGACGTCCACGATGGTGTCATAGTAGGTGCTCCTGCCCCGGGGGGTGCCGGCGATCAGGGACAGCTTGATGATGTACTCGCCGGGCGCGATGCCCTTCATCGGGAAGGTGATGCGGCGGGTGAACACCTCCTCGGCGGCCACCTCGAACGGCTCGGTCTGGGTCATGGCGATGGGCGTGGCGATGCTGTTCTGCAGGATCAGCCGCAGCCGCAGCCGGGGCTCGGGGATGTGGGAGACGCATCTGATCGTGAACACCATGGCGTCGTCCTGGTCGTACTCCAGCGACTGGGTGTCCTCAAAGTGGATCTCCAGCATGCGCATGGTGTCGCCCCGGTCCTTGGTGCGGGGCACCTCGTCCAGGTTGCGGCGCACGCTGCGGGCGCTGCTGCCGCCGTAGAGCTCCATGGCGTGCTCCACGGTGCCGTCGTAGGTCAGCCTGCCGGCGTCCAGGTACAGGCCGCGGTTGCACAGCTGGTTCACGGTGCGCATGTTGTGGCTCACGTAGATCACGGCGCGGCCGTCCCGGGCGATCTCCGACATCTTTGTAAGGCACTTCTGCTGGAAGGCCAAATCGCCCACGGCCAGCACCTCGTCGCAGATCATCAGGTCCGGGTCCAGGTGGGCCGCCACGGCGAAGGCGAGCTTCACGTACATGCCGCTGGAATAGCGCTTCACCGGCGTGTCGATGAAGGGCTCGATCTCCGAGAAGGCCACGATCTGGTCCAGCTTCTTGGTGATCTCCGAGCGGCGCATGCCCAGGATGGCCCCGTTCAGGTAGATGTTGTCCCGCCCGCTGAGCTCCCGGTGGAAGCCCGTGCCGATCTCCAGCAGGCTGGCCACCCGCCCGCGCACGCGGATCTCGCCCTCGGTGGGCGCGGTGATGCGGCTGATCAGCTTCAGCATGGTGCTCTTGCCCGCGCCGTTGCGCCCCAGCAGCGCCACCGCGTCGCCCCGGTCCACGCTGAAATGCACGTCCTTCAGCGCCCAGAAGCGCTGGTTGCGGGCCAAGTGCTCCTTGCCGATCTTCACGTTGGGGTCGTCCTTGCCGCGGATGCGGGCAAACCAGCTGGTCAGGTCGCCGTGCAGCGTCCCCCCGCCGATCATGCCCAGGCGATACTCCTTGGAGACGCCGTCGATTTCAAGCAGTCGTTCTGACATGGTTGTATCCTTTCAGGTGAGGGAACAGGGACACCGAGCGCCCGGAAAACTCTCCGGTGGAGAGTTTTCCGTGAGGTGGGGTCGGTAGACCCAGGGAACAGGGAACAGGAATAGTGGCTGCCGCGCGGCCGTTCACTCCACTCTCCACTCTCATCAAACTGTATCCATAAACGTCTTTTCCGTATGGGAAAACAGTATGACGCCCAGCGCGAACACCACCACGGTCACTGCCACGGACAGCAGGTTGTAGCCGTAGGAATACCTGGGCACGCCCAGGTAGGCGGCGCGAAACAGCTCGATGATGGGGGTGATGGGGTTGAGCATGTACAGCCCCAGCAGCCGGGGGAACTTGTCGGCGATCATGCTGGTGGAGTAGGTCACCGGCGTGGCGTACATCCACAGGTGCACGCCGAAGGACACCAGCATGGAAAGGTCGCGGTACTTGGTGGTCAGCGCGGAGATGATGATGCCGAAGCCCAGGCCCAGTATGCCCAGCTGCACCAGCATCAGCGGCGTCAGCAATATCAGCTGCCAGTTGGGCACGACGCCGCTGTCCGGGCGGGCGGCGTAGATGATCACGAACACGATGAACAGCGCGAACTGCACCGCGAAGTTGATCATCTCCCCCAGCACCGTGGCAAAGGGCATCACCAGCCGGGGAAAGTACACCTTGCCGAACAGCTGGCTGTTCTTCACGAAGGTGTCGGCGGTGACGGTCAGGCACTGGGCGAAGAAGTGCCACATCACGTTGCCGGCCATGTAGAACAGGAACTTCGGCACGCCGTCGGTGGGCAGCCCCGCCAGGTTGCCGAACACCACCGTGAACACCAGCGTGGTCAACAGCGGCTGTATGATCACCCAGGCCGGGCCCAGTATGGTCTGCTTGTACAGCAGTGTGAAGTTGCGCTTCACCATCAAAAAGATCAGGTCGCGGTAGCGCATCAGCCCCTTGAAATCGATGTCGAACCACCCGTGCCGGGGCCGTATGATCATATCCCACCGCGCGTCGTTGCGTGAATTGTCCATGAGAACCTCCCCATGTGTGCTGTCCCTATTCTACCATGCCAATGTTGCGCTTGCAAGTACGTCTTCTCCTTGCGCGCATCAACCTTTTATGCTATAATTATCCTGTGATTTTATGCTGGCGCGCAAAAGCGCGCGGGAAAGGACGGTACACACATGGCAAGAGGCGGATTTCCGGGCATGATGGGCGGCGGCAACATGCAGCAGCTGGCGCGCCAGGCCCAAAAGCTGCAGCAGCAGATGAGCAAGATGCAGGAGGAGCTGGAGGCGCGGGAGTATGAGGCCAGCGCCGGCGGCGGCATGGTAACGGTGAAGGTCTCCGGCAAGAAGGAGCTTATTTCCATCGAGATCAAGCCCGAGGCGGTGGACCCGGACGACGTGGAGATGCTCCAGGACATGGTGCTGGCCGCCGTCAACGAGGCGCTGCGCACCGCCAACGACACCACCGAGCGCGAAATGGGCAAGCTCACCGGCGGGCTGAACATGCCGGGATTGTTCTGAGTAAGATGACGAAGGGGACTCCGTCCCCCTCGTCGGCTCCCCCTTCGGATTTTGCTTGAGGCCCCTGGCCTCCGGCCGCAAAATCCGCAAGGAAGCCTTTTTTCTCCGGGGCGAATGAAATTCCCCCTACAAAAAAAGGCCCCGTCCCCGCCGCGCATGTCGCCGGGGACGATTGAAACCCGCCGCCCGGAGCATGATCTCCGGCGCGCAGGGACGATTGAAACCCGCCGCCCGGAGCATGATCTCCGGCGCGCAGGGACGATTGAAGCCCGCCGCCCGGAGCATGATCTCCGGCGCGCAGGGGACGATTGAAAAGCGACGTTTGGAGCGACAATATGGCTGAAATCGAGGCGATCGCCAGGCTGGTGAACCAGCTGTCCCGGCTGCCGGGCGTGGGCCGCAAGACGGCACAGCGCCTGGCCTATCACATCATCGCCCTGCCGGAGGACCAGGTGCGCGAGCTGGCGGCCTCCATATTCAACGGCAAAAAGCAAATCCACTTCTGCCCGATCTGCGGCAACTACACCGACACCGACGCCTGCGCCATCTGCTCGGACAGCAACCGGCGGCGGGACATCGTGTGCGTGGTGCGCGATCCTCGGGACGTGAACGCCATGGAGCGCATGCGTGAGTACAACGGCCTGTACCACGTGCTGCACGGGGTGATCTCCCCGATGGACGGCGTGGGCCCGGACGACATACGCATCCGCGAGCTGATGAGCCGCCTGTCCTCCGGCGAGATCCGGGAGGTGGTGCTGGCCACCAACCCGGATGTGGAGGGCGAGGCCACCGCGGCCTACATCTCCCGCCTGATCAAGCCCATGGGCGTGAAGGTCACCCGAATCGCCCACGGCGTGCCCATCGGCGGCGAGCTGGAATACACCGACGAGGTCACCCTGCTGCGGGCGTTCCAGGGAAGAACGGAAATATAACAAGGAGGTATCCCCCTATGAAGGTTCTCGTCACCGGCGGGGCCGGTTACATCGGCAGCCACACCTGTGTGGAGCTGCTGAACGCGGGCCACGAGCTGGTCATCGTGGACAATTTCGTCAATTCCAAGCCGGAGGCGCTGGACGCCATCCGCACGATCACGGGCAAGGACTTCGCCTTCTACCAGGCGGACCTGCGGGACCGCGCGGCCCTGGACAAGGCCTTCACCGAGCATCAGGTGGACGCCGTGATCCACTTCGCGGGCCTGAAGGCCGTGGGCGAATCGGTGGAGAAGCCGCTGGAGTACTACGACAACAACCTGTACGGCTTCATCGTGCTGGCCGAGGTCATGCGCGAGCACGGCGTGAAGACCTTCGTGTTCTCCTCGTCGGCCACCGTGTACGGCATGAACAACCCGGTGCCCTTCAACGAGACGATGCCCACCTCCGCCACCAACCCCTACGGCTACACCAAGGTGATGATCGAGCAGATGCTGCGCGATCTGGCCGCCGCCGACGGGGAGTGGAGGATCTGCCTGCTGCGCTACTTCAACCCCATCGGGGCCCACGAGAGCGGCCTGATCGGCGAGGACCCCAACGGCATCCCCAACAACCT
>JBGUQD010000044.1:0-10810 GCA_045130755.1 Candidatus Limivicinus sp.
GACACCGCGAGAGTTGCGGTGCCAGTTCGTTGCTTGAATTGTTTTTGCCTACATCAGGGGCCTTTTTGTGCTGTCCGCACAATCTGGTTCGGTTCACAGGTGCAGCCGGGGGTGTTTCCGTGTATATAAGCGCAAGAACGATCTGCGATCTGTTGTTTTATGGGTCGTGTTTCAAAAACGGCACATTCATCTTTTCTTTTATATCTCACCTCATCAGATAGGCTCGACAGGGCGCACCGTCGCTGCCGCCCAGATTAAGCGGTGCGGCATGCAGCGTGTATTTTCCCTCCGACACACCTGTGAGTACAATACCCTCCAGCAGCACAGCCCCGCTGCCAAGAAGGATTTCATGCACACACTTCGGTGCATCCTCCGGTCCTACCGTCTGGCTCTCGTTCCCGACAAGCCAAACTCCGTGATGAGCGAATACCTGCGCCGCATCCTCTGTTACTGTCGCTTTTCCGGCGATCAGAATACGCTTATCCGCATTCTCATTATGCGCTCTGTCCAGTATGGCAGCCGCATCCTCCCCGGTAACCAGGCCATCATGTCTTGAAATCCAGCAAGGCCCTGCGAAATACTCCAAAGGGACCCGGTCGATGGTTCTGCCGTCCTGAATAAAGTGAAACGGCGCGTCAACATGGGTTCCGTTGTGTGCACACATGGAGACGGCAGTCAGATTGCATACCGCCCCATCTTCCATGGATGAAAGGACGTTTCGCACCGGCGCGGGGTCTCCCGGAAATACTTTGCATGAGAAGACCTCCTGTGAAATGTCTATGATCATATTCTTCCCCCGTACCTTATTCCTGCTGGTATTTGTTTTCCTGTATCAAGGGATATCTTGTTCCCTTGAAATACGCCTCCAACACAGCGATATGATCCTCTGCGAAAAGCTCCGGGATCTCATCCTTTCCGAAAAATCTCAGTTCATACGATTCTTCGTCGATCCGAGGCTCTCCGTTGACAATATGGGCTGTGAAATAGGCGCTGATCACATGCGCGGCGTCTCCGTTGCTCCAGACCATGTTGTGGTTATGGAAGATGCCGAGGAAGCTGTCAAGCTGCACCTCCAGCCCGGTCTCTTCACGGATTTCCCGCAGCGCTGCTTCCTCATAGGTCTCGTTCATCTCCAGCAAGCCGCCGATCAGCCCCCACTTGCCGTTATCGGTCCGCCGCTGAAAGAGGATCTTATCTTCGCGTATGATCAGGGAACCGGCGCAGTTCAATATGATTTTCCGTGGGCCGATCATTTTTCGCAGATCGTGAATGTAATCCATTTTATTCTCCTTCCTTTTTCTGTTATTTTAGCATACAAGTGACCGGTGAGCAATAGTCCAGATGTCGCTATGGAACTCCCGAAGAACTTGTATGATGTCAAGCCCCGTATGGCAGCGGCTGTTTTTCAAGATGAATTCCGAAGAACAAGTAAGAACCCTCACGAAGTGCAGTGATGTCCAAGCGACACCATGACTTTGGAAAATCATGGTGTCACATCCGGACTCAGAGTGCCTGTTGATCATTCCTTACGCTGCGGAGCAAAGTCATGCTCAATGGCATACTGCACTTGACTCTCAAACCGGGCTACAGCCTCACGTACAATCTTCTTTGCAGGGAAAAAGAGGTCATAGGCGTGAAACCAGCCCGGATAAACATCGACCTCGGCACGGATTCCGGCCTCCTGCAAATGCCGCACATAATCGACTGTCTCACAGTAGAACGGCTCTATATCCCCTACGAAGGTATAACAGGGCGGCAGACCATGATAGTCATCGCATCGGGCGGGAGCAGCATAGCAAGGGACCAGGTCAGTCCCGTAGGCTACGCGCAGATAGCGTTTCCACGCCTTCCGATTGCGCTTGCTGTTCCAGTTCGGCGCGTGATTATCCGCAGAAGACGGCGTGTCCCTGTCATCAAGCATGGGATACAGTGGCATTTGGAAGGCGATGTTCACCTTTCCCCTGTCGCGCGCCAGCATACATAGCGCCGCCGCCATGCCGCCGCCCGCGCTCTCGCCGCCGATCATGATCTGATCCGAGCGTACCCCCAGTTCCTCCGCATGATCCTTCAGGTACAGAAGGGCCGCCCAGCAGTCCTGCAAAGCCGCCGGGTAGGGATGCCTCCTTGAGAGACGATAATCCGGTGCGACCAGCACCGCCCCGAACTTGACTACCAGCGACAAAGCGCGGGTAACGAATATATCCTTCGCGGATCCGGACTGGTAGCCCCCGCCGTGAACCCACAGCACGCCGGGCACAGGTTTTTCCTTCTTTTCCAACGGACGCAGAATCAGCAGACGGATGGTATGATCCCCAACAGGGATTTTTCTCTTTTCTGTCAGAAACAGATGTCTGGCCATTTCGATGCCTCAGAAGAAGAATCGTCTTCTCATCCCCTGGCGCAGGGATGGAATCATGCCCGCTATCAGCAGGAACAGCCCCACAGAACCGAATCCCGCCAGAGAATACAGACTCCAGCGAAACATCTGAAAGCCGAAGCTCAGATGCTCAAAAAACTCAACCAGAACTGTAAATCCGCCAAGAGCCAGAAGAAAACCGCCCAGGATAAACAGTCTCCCGCCCTTCACATATTTCAGCAGACATATCATTGCTGTCGAAATCAGGCAGCTGCTCGCGATGACAGGCAGAGCGAAGCTCACGAACCAGTGACCGCCTGTTTTGAGGCAGACGTACAGCACAAAGAGCGCTGCTGCAGCATGGTCGATTGGGACAAATATCTCTCCCCTCGGCTCGCGAAACCAGCGCGGAAGCACCGCGATCACATAAAACAGCAGCAGCCCGAAGATCACATAACCGCCCCATTGCAGTGTGCCGTAGAGCTTCAGGCACACCGTCAGCGTGACAACACTCGCGACGGCGCAAATCAATGTCAGAGCCACCGCGCCCGGCACATCCGCCTCCCGATGCTGCTGCGGCAAGGTGTCGGGATAGCTCCGGCTTTCCTCCTGAGGTTCGGGATTCCAGACAGGTGTATTGCACAAGGGGCAGTGCTCCACACCCTCCTGCAGCTTGACACCGCATTTCACACAATACATATCTTTATCTCCTGTTACACTCAATCTCCACCGCAATCCCCAGCTCCACCAGGCGTGAGAAGAAGCGGCGCTCAAGCTCGGACTGACGGATATTGCGGATCATATTGATATAGGTTTTTCCTCCGAAACTCATCACAGAGCAGTTATTGGGATAGCTGCGCTGAGGCCCTATAATGAACTCCATGCGCTCGATGTAGCGGAGCATGATCTCCGGCAGCGGCAGATTAGTAATGTTTGAAATATTGAGGCTGCCCCCGCTCTCTCCGCTGCGTCGATATACTGCGTTCATAACAAAGTTCTTTACGGATACCGGCGCCAGGCGCAGCAGGATCTGTTTCTGGGGCAGTACATTGGCCGCGATCATGCCCGCCATGTTCTGACGCGTGGCATTCGCGCAAAGCTGGTGGTAAATGCTGCGGCAGAGTTCCTCCAGCGTGTAATCACCGTAACGAGGGTCTACGCCAATATTGAGGACCAGTGAGAAGTTTCGGAGTGTCTGACTGCCGTAGAGTCGGCGCAGATCCACCGGGATGGTAATTTTCACAGGGCGCTGGTGTCTGCGCGTTTTCTCTTCGTTCTGCATGGCGATGATGCTCTCGGTCATGACGGCGGCAAGCAGCGCCGTCACCGTCACGCCATACCGGTGTGCCGTGTCAAGCAGTGCCTGTGTCTCCATGATACCGGTAGTCAGCGTTTTATAGCCGTGAGCATCCCTTGTCCCATGCAGGTGATAGGACCGCTCCTCCTTCCGTCCGGAAGCAAGCTCAGCTGCGTTTTTCAGGAAGCTGTCCTCCAGTTCCTCCGGCGGGGGCGTCTCACGCAGATCCCGGATCAGTCCTTCGGCGGGAATAGATATTCCCTCTTTTAATTCCAGGTAACGGGCAATCAGGTTGCACAGATAGACGCTTCCGCCGCGTCCATCGGCCAGTGAGTGGAAAAACTCCGCCGCGATGCGCTTTTTATATACCAGCACACGAAGGCAATTATGCTTCAATTCCCTGCTGCTCATGAAGGTCAGCGGGTAAGCATAATCGTTTTGCACCTTTACGCTCTCCCGGCTTTCCTCCAGATAGTACCAGAACATGCCCTTGCGTAGCGTCACATAATACGACGGAAAACGGGGACGCAGCGCATCCGCAGCCTGCTGCAGGATTTCCGCATCCACCTCATCCTTCATACAGGCCGAGACGCGAAAGGCATTGGACCAGTCGAGTCTTGTGATAGCAGGAAAGATCAGTGCCGCCGTATCCAGGCGATACCAGTTTTTTTGCATGGGTCTCCTCCTGTGCAGAACAATCCGTACTCAGAACATCAAGTTTATAACAGTATAGCATATCTATCTGATTCTCTCAAGATTGGAAGTCGGACGAACTCTAAACAGAAGATATATACGGTTATCACATAAGATTTATAGAATGTCAACTCGGTACTTTTCATACAGGATGACAAACGCGGCAGGTTTGATCCAAGTACATTCCTGGCGTCTTTGTTCTGATCTGCGCGGATATGCACCGTGTCTGCCTCATCGATTTTTGCCCGGAAAGGCGCAATAATCACCCACCGGGAGATGGATGATTATTGCATATTTCTGATTTATATGATCTATTCTTACGCCAGCACAGCACCGAGCTCCTTCGTGCTCGCGGCGTTGTTTACAAGGACACTCTCCGCTGCATGATTGATGCTGCAGGCGATTGCGTCACAGCCGGAGAGATCGGTGAAGGAATTACACTCTATACGCTCGGCATATGTGCCCGTCGGCTGCTTGATCTCAACCATCCGGGAAGCCGGCAGGCGGAAACTTATTTTTTCTTCTCGTTGGCAATGACCACATTCATGGGTTCAACCTCGATCTTCTCCCATACCTTTTCAAGGACATAAGGCTCTGCGGCAAGATATGCGTCCAGTTTGCCGCGGCTGCCGAAATCCATAATCAGAGCCGAACCTTTCATTTTTCCTTCTTCATCGAGCAGACCACCGGCACAGATGATATGCTCGCTCAGCCTGCTCATGCCTTCCAGATGCCGAGGCCGTACCTCCATCCGTTTTTCAAGCATATTTGGTCCGTCATAAGCCTTAATCAGAAATTGCATATACGATACTCTCCTTCCTGTTTTTACTATTACTCTGATACTGAAAACTGCGTTTGAAAGAACTCTTTGGGAAGAATACTTCGGTATAGATCGGTATAAGCGGCACGTATACTTCCGGTCGTATGCGGAATGTTGTCGGAAGCCTCCAAAATTCGATAAGGTACCCCGAAAACAGAGGATTTCAGCGAGGTTTCCAAATAACCGTTTGTCAAATAAAACCGCAGTCTGCGATCGCGAAGCGTCTTGTCATCGAAGCTGTTTGCCTGATCCGGGTCTTCCACCTCAACGATAACACATTTTCCTTTCGCCATGACATCTGCAAGCTGCTTCAGGAATATCGACCCAAGGCCCTCGTTTCGTCGGTCTTCTTTTATAGCAAAATAATCCAGCAGGCAGTTATTCCCTTTGCTGACGAAGAACGCATAACCAAGGATTTCTTCCCCACATAACAATCCAAAGCAATCATAATTGCCTTCCTCCCAGGATCTTTTCATAGACGAGAGAGGCTTTCGTTCATCCTCTGTAAAGTCCTTTTCAAGTCTGCTCTTATACAGGCTCTCAATCTGGCTAAAATCTGTCAGCCTTTGTGTTGTATATTTCATTCGAATCTCCGCTGCTTATTTTGACGTTTTTGATTTTTTATACGAGCGTCTGGTCTTTACCTGGTCAAAGCTCATCTCCAAGCTGGCATTTTGGCCGTCATCCTTAAGCGTGAAGGCCGCCGCATATGGCTTGCCGGCCTTGGATACGAGCCCGCTGACTGTGATGCTCTCCCCTTTCAGGAGCTTTTTCGCCATTGCTGCGCTGATGGATTTATGTCCGGTTGCCAAAATGGCATTGTTCTTCCAAATCGTAAACGAGCAGGGGTTTTCTTTTTCTCTGTATCCGATGCAGCCAAAGCCCTTCCTACCCTCGATCACATTGCGGCCGCAGCGCGGGCATTTTCCGATCGGCACCGCCTCGACCTTTTCGGGCAAGCTAACCGAGGCAGAAGCTTTAATCCTGTCCACTGACTTTCGGACAAAGTCCTCCATGATCGCACGATACCGGGAGGCTGAGATTTCTCCGCGCTCAACCTGGAACAATCCTTTCTCCCAGGAGGCCGTCATCTTGGGGCTCAGCATCTGCGGAACAGTCTCCGAAACGATATCACACAGGGCTTCCCCGATCGAGGTCGGCGTGATGATCTGGGTTTTCTTATTCATGGAGATATACTTGTCATGCTCAAGCTTTGTGATGATGTCGGCTCTGGTTGCTGAGGTCCCGATCCCGCTGCCCCTGATCTGTTCCCGAAGCTCCGCGTCGTCGATCAACTTGCCGGCACCCTCCATGGCCAGGATGATGGAACCGGAGGTATATCGTTTCGGCGGCTGTGTTGTGGTGTTCACAACCTTGAAAGCGGCTTTGACAGTCTCCCCTTCTCTGAGACTTCGCAGACCTTCCTTCGGCTTATCCTCCTCATCGTCCTCCTTCTTTGGCTGGGTGTATATCGCCCTGTATCCCGGCTCAACGAGAGTCCTTTCTGCCGCGAAGAACATCTCTCCGCTTTTGTGCCGGAGTTCAACATTCACCTTGTTGTATACGGCAGGAGGATAGAAAACGGCAAGAAAGCGGCGGGCGATCAGTTCATAGACCTTCTTTTCGAGATCACTGAGACGGCTGTACTCCTTTGCTCCTTCTCCCGTCGGGATGATGGCGTAGTGGTCCGTGATTTTGCTGTCGTCCACATACTTTTTGTTCCTGGCGATGGACCTGTGCCAGCCATTCGTGACCACTGTCCCGGTCTCTTTCTGCCACCCGGTAATTCTTCCAAGGCCGAGGATATTCTTTTCGATTTCCTTGCAGACAGCGGCGGACAGAACCCGCGCATCGGTTCTGGGGTAGGTCGTAAGCTTTTTCTCATAGAGACTCTGCGCGAGATCCAACGTCTGAGACGGGGTAATCTTAAAGCGCTTTGTACACTCTGCCTGAAGCTCTGCCAGATTAAACAGGGCAGGAGCCTGCTGCTTCTCGGTTTTTCGCTCGAGCTTCGTGACCGTGAGCTTGGGGTCCCGCTGAAGCTCTGCAGCTAAGGCGTCCGCCGTTTCTATTTTTCGCAGGCCACTTTCGTTGTACAGCTCTCCGCTTTCAAAATAGCGGGTGCCTTTGACTGCCTTCCAGTGACTCGTCCAGTCTCCGTGCAGGGCATCGATTTTATAGAAATCCTCCGGCTTAAAGTCCCGGATATCCCGCTCACGGCCGACGACCATGCCCAGGACACAGGTCATGACGCGGCCAACAGCAAGCGGGGTGTATTTTGAGGTCTCTAATCTCCTGTTGAACGCGGCGCCGTATTTGCAGGAAAGAGCCCTTGAAAGATTGATGCCCACAGCGAAGTCTGCAATTGCGCGCTCATAAGCCGCGTCCGAGAGAGCATCGTATGCTGAAGAGGGCTTGGCGTCACGTATCCCCCGCTTGATCTCAGCGTCGGTTTGAGAGTCGATCCAGACGCGGCGAATCGGCTTTCTGCCCTCAACGCCGGCCATACGGTATACAAGCCGCTGAATGTACTCCCCTTCCCGCCCGGAATCTCCGGCGTTATAGATGGCCGAAATGTCCCGGCGATTAAGCAGTTCCTTTACGATCTTATACTGCTTCGCTGTTTTCTTTAATACCTCATAATGATAAGTCTCAGGCAAAAACGGCAGCGTATCCATGCTCCATTTTTTCAGTGCCGGATCATAAGCTTCCGGATAGCTGAGACTGACAAGGTGCCCAACGCACCAGGTTATGACCCATCTGTCGTTTTCTATATAACCATCTTGGCTTCCGCTTACACCGAGGGCAGCGGCAAATTGTCTGGCGACAGATGGCTTTTCGGTTATGATGATGGCTTTTTCCAACACGTTCACCCTTATTCGCTTTATTATTCAAGTATCTATTGTACTCGCAACTTCCGAAACGGTCAACAAAGAAGGTACGCGATTGGAAAAGGCATCGAGTACATGGCTCGATGCCTTATTCGGATTCTATCTGTGTTTAATGTTGTTTCTCTCCAGCCACGCAGTCACGTTCGCCGAAAGGCCGCTGCCGCCGGAGTAGTGGACGGAGAGACCTTCCCCCAAGGCCGAGCACAGCCGCCGCGGCAATGCTTCCAAGGATCAGCGCCGGCTTCTTCCGCTTCATGCACAAAACGGCAAGTTCCGTGCCAAGAAAGGCCCAGGTACTGAGCATCAGGGCGTTTTCCAAAAACACCAGCCAGAAGGCCTTCTCATAGTCCAGGAAGGCAAAGGGCACGCGGAAGAAGAGATAGTTCGGCATCCCGTTTCGTAAGAAGAGCCAGAGACCGACGCCTCCGAGGGCCGCGCCGACGGCAGTCAGGATCGTCCGTGTCTTGTCCTCCATCCTGCCGAGAATGAGCGGAATGTGCAGGCCCAGATGCAGCCCCATCAGCACAAAGCTCCAATGGCTCATGGCCAGGTGCGTCGGGCGCACGAAGATAAGCCCTCGCGCCCAGTAGAGGAAGGGTACGGCGTACTCGCTCATGGACATGCCGCAGAAGGCCGTCACCAGCATGGACGCCAGTAGCAGGAGGTTGACCGCTGTCGTGACGCTGCGGTAAAGGTTGTACCTGCCCTTGAAAAGCGCCGCGTACCAGCGCCGGTTGAGAAATTGGTGGAGAATGACGGCCAGGGTCATGAGGACGCCGGTCCACTCATGCTTTTCCTCCCCCGTGACCTGATAGGACATAAGGCACAGCAGAATGATGAGCATGAAGGCATCCACTATTTTGCGCCGACCGTCCCGTTTGATGCTCTGCATGCTGCTCATTTGTGGCTGTCGATCCAGCTCTGCAGCTCGCTGTCGGACACACCGGAGCTGAAGCGCGTGGAGCTGAGGAAGGTGCCGATCCCGGCCTGCTCGCCAAGGGTCTCCCCGGTGCGGCCCGCGCCGCTGCCTCCGGAGGTGCAGAACGGGACGACCGTGATGCCCGTAAAGTCATGGCTCTCCACGAAAGTACTCATGATGCGCGGGGCCTGTCCCCACCATATCGGGTAGCCGAGGTAGAGCGTGGTGACGCCGTCAAGAGAGATTTCGCTTGCGATCTCCGGGCGGGCGTCGGGCGTGTTCTGCTCCACGGTCGCGCGGGTCGAGCGGTCGTTGTAGTTGAGATCCTCCGCCGTGTAGGGCTGGGCGGGGACGAGATCCACAAGCTCTGCGCCGGTGAGAGCCGCGATCTTCTCGGCGACGCCCTTTGTGGTGCCGGTGCAGGAGAAAACCACGACAAGGCTCTTGTTTACCTGTACGGGTTCAGTGGGCGCTTCTGCTACCGCCGCTGGTGCGGGAGCGGCCTCCGGGGACGACGCCGGTGCCGGGGTGGCTGCCGATGCTTCCGCAGGCGCAGGGGTAGGTGCCGGAGTGGCTTGCGCCGGAGTGTTGCCGCAGCCTGCGGAGACAAGCGCCAGAGTAAGCATGAGGATAACTGCGATCTGTTTTTGCATTTTTATACTTCCTTATGCCAGATTCAGGCTGTTGATCCAGTTCTTCAGCTCGCTCTCGGAGGTTCTGGCCGAGAAACGTCTGCCGCTTAAAACTATTGCACCCTTCGCCAGGGCTGCGATCCGTTCCTGTCCCTCACCGAGCTGGCTGCCTCCGGAGGTGAAGAACGGTACGATCGTCTTTCCGGAAAAATCATAGGCGTCCAGAAAACTGTCGATGATACTGGGTTCGCGGTACCACCAGATGGGAAAGCCAAGGAAGATCACGTCGGCCTCCGCAGCAGGGGCGGCGGTATCGGCAAGCTCCGGGCGACAGTTCGGGTCCTGCATCTCTACGGTGCTGCGGGCCTTCTTGTCCATCCAGTTCAGATCACGCCGCTCATAGGGTATGGCAGGCTTGATTTCATACAGACCTGCGTCTGCTGCTGAGGCAAGTGTATTTGCCAGCCTGGCGGTGCTGCCGCTGGCGGAAAAATAGGCAACCAGTGCTTTCATTTCGATAACTCCTTTTCATATTTCAGTTTCTTGTAATCGTCCTCAGAGAACGGCTCCAACCATTCGGTGGAGGCGTTCTCCCCGCCGACCTCGATGGCCAGATGGGAAAACCAGCTGTCGGCTGCTGCGCCGTGCCAGTGCTTGACATTGGCAGGGATATTGACAACCGTGCCCGGCGTCATTTCAACGGGCTCCTTGCCCCACTCCTGATACCAGCCGCGGCCGCCCACGCAGATGAGCATCTGGCCGCCGCCGGAGCTTGCGTGATGAATGTGCCAGTTGTTGCGGCAGCCAGGCTCAAAAGTCACGTTGAATACCGGGACCTGTGTTGTGGAAACAGGGGCCAGATAACTTTGTCCCACGAAAAACCGCCCGTAGGGTTTTTCTCCCCGATGGGGAAGAAAATCGAATTCTGGTAAGCGTCCTTCTCCGACTGCGCGGGCTCTTCCTCGTTCCAGATCTCCTTGGCCTGGCGGAACACCGCCCAGCCTTTGGGCCAGCCCACATACATGGTGGCATGGGTGATGATGGCGGCGATCTCCGCCTTAGTCACGCCGTTGTTTTTTGCATTCTGCAGATGATAGCCGAGGGACGAATCCGTGATTCCCGACGCCATCAGGGATACGACCGTGATGATGCACCTGGTCTTTACGTCCAGCGCTTCCGCGTTCCAGACCTCGCCGAACAGT
>JBGUQD010000045.1:0-12406 GCA_045130755.1 Candidatus Limivicinus sp.
TAGAGATGGAGTATATGGGAATGGCTGGCGTTGCGGCGATCAGCGTGATCGCCTGGCTTGTGGGAGAGACGGTCAAACTCTTCCCGCTCGATAACCGCTGGATCCCGGTGATCTGCGGGATCTGCGGCAGTGCGCTCGGCATCGCGGGGATGTACGTGATGCCGGACTTTCCGGCGCACGATCTGATGAGCGCGGCAGCGGTCGGCATCGTATCCGGCCTTGCGGCCACCGGCGCCGATCAGATCGGCAAGCAGTTCAGCGCCTGAAAGCGCGGCGGAAGAGGGAGTTCGGACGAACTCCCTCTTTCCGCACACCGGCGTCCTCATACTTGCAAAGCAGGCGCCTTTTCGTTATAATACTTATAACTGACTATCAACACTGTCAAGATGACGAGGAGGCACAGTATGGGCAAGCTGTTTGTGATCTGCGGTCCCAGCGGCGCAGGCCTGCGGGAGATTGCGGGCGCGGCTCTGGACGGCCGAAACGATATCGGGAATGTGGTTCCTGTGACGGCGCGCAAGATGAAGGCCGGGGAGGAAAACGGCGTCGGCTTCTGGTTTTACGACCTGGAGGGCTGGAACGCCATGAAGGAATCCGGTGAGCTTCTGGAGTGCACAGAATTTGCCGGCAACGACTACGGCACATCGAGAAAGCTTGTACAGGAGCAGCTTGACGCGGGCAGAAACGTCGTGCTGAACCTGGAGGCTGCGCGCGCAAAACAGCTCAAGGCGAACATGCCCGAAGCCGTATGCGTGTATATGGCCCCGTCAACGGATGAGATCCTGCGCACACGGTATGAGAAGACCGCCCGCAGCCCCTTTGAGGTCTCGGCCCGCATGGACGTGGCCGCGCAGGAAAAACAGGCTGCCGCCTTCTGCGACCGCACGATCTTTACCGACGACGCGGACGAGGCGGCAAAGGAACTGGGCGCGCTGCTCGATCAGGCTTGACTATGGACTGGAAAGAAAAATACCGGGACCGCATCATGAGCCCCGAGGAAGCCTGCGCCCTGATCCGCCCCGGCGATACGCTCACCTCCAATTTCGGCGGCAGCATTCCCTATGCTTTTCTGGATGTGCTGGCAGATTACGCCCTCGAACACCTGGAAAACGTGACGCTCTATCTCGCGGGCTTTTATAAGCGGACGAAGATTGCCGACGCGGTATACAATCCCCACATCACGGTGAAAAGCTGCTTTCTCGGCCCTTGGGAACGCAAGGCGGTATCGGAGGGCTCAAACCTTTCATACCAGGCGATGCACCTTGCAAACATCAACCACGACCGCATGGGCAAGCACCGTGCGCGCGTCATCCTCGCGGCGGGCAGCGAGCCCGATGAAAACGGCATGATCAGCCTGGGTGTGGCCCCCTTCGATCCCGCACTGGTGGAAACCTGCGAGACGGTGATCGTGCAGGTAAACCGGAACATGCCCTTTGTCTATGGAGAGAACTGCCGGATCCCGGCAGAGCGCGTGACGGCGCTGGTTCCCATGGACGAGGAGCTTCCCGAGATGGTGATGGCGGCGCCCAACGATGCCCAGCGCCGGATCGCGGGGCACGTCGTCGAGCGCGTGGAAGACGGCGCGTGCGTGCAGTTCGGCATCGGCGGCATCTCGGCGGCGATCGGCGAGGCCCTGATGGAAAGACGTGATCTCGGCTGTCACTCGGAAATGCTGACCGAGCCCATCATGGCGCTCATGAAGGCCGGCGTCATCAACAACAGCCGCAAGAGCTTCTGCCCCGGCAAAACGGTGTTCACCAACGCCCTCGGCACGGCGGCGCTCTACCGCTTCATGGACCGCAATCCTGCCCTGGAGGCGCACCCCACGGCGTGGCTCAACGATCCGCGCAACATCGCCAAAAACGACAATATGATCTCCGTAAACGGCGCGCTGTGCGTCGACCTCACCGGACAGGTCTGTGCCGAGTCCATCGGTTTCCGGCAGTTTTCCGGTACGGGCGGGCAGCTCGACTATGTACGCGGCGCAAGATGGAGCAAAGGCGGCAAGAGTTTCCTGACTCTCCCGTCGGTGCATGCGGACAAGGCTGGCGTCGTACACTCCAACATCTCCCTTACGCTTCCCGCAGGAAGCATCGTCACCACCCCGCGTGCGGACGTGCACTTTATCGTCACCGAGTACGGCGCGGCCGATCTCCAGGACGAGCCCGCGGATGTGCGCGCAAAGCGCCTGATCGCCGTCGCCCATCCCGACTTTCGGGATGAGCTTCTCTTCGAGGCAAAGAAGGCCGGATACATCGTGTAACGCGCAAAAATTTCATAGAACAGCAGAGCGGATCCGTGCTTCTGACGGCACGGATTCGCCTTTTCCTGTGCAGGATCTCCTGCTCCGATCCTGCAGAGAAAGCGGGCTGCTTTTGTCCTGTAAAAAACATGGAAAATCTTTGCTTCGCTCTGGTCAAAGAAGGGGAAATATGGTATGCTAATATTTGTAGAATTGTACTCTTCACAGCTTACGGAGTAATGACGACATGCTCAAAGGCATGAGAAATTTCACTCCGCCATCCTGTTTTCAAACGCGCCGACGCGGACATGTACGAGAACAAAAAACTGAAAAATATATTTCGGAGGTACAGCCATGAGGAAAACCAAGATCATCTGCACCATCGGCCCGTCCAGCGAAAACCCCGAAGTTTTCCGTGCCATGTGCAAGCAGGGCCTGAACGTGGCCCGTCTCAACTTCTCCCACGGCACCCATGAGGAGCACCAGAAGAAGATCGACATGATCAAGTCCGTTCGTGCGGAGCTGGGCCTCCCTATCGCCATCATGCTCGACACCAAGGGACCCGAGTACCGCATCCGCACCTTCAAAAACGGGAAGATCACCTTAAAGGACGGTGACAGTTTCACCTTCACCACCCGCGAGGTGGAGGGCGATGAGACCATTGTCTCCGTGAGCTATGCCGGTCTCGCAGACGATCTCAACGTCGGCGACCGCATCCTCGTCAACAACGGCCTTGTGATCTTTGAGGTTACCGCCATCGAAGGCAGCGAGATCCGCTGCAGTGTCATCACCGGCGGCGTCCTGTCCGACCGCAAGAGCATGAGCTTTCCCGGCAAGGTCATGCGCCAGGCTTACATGAGCGATCAGGATCGGGCGGATCTGCTCTTCGGCATTCAGAACGGGGTGGACTTTGTGGCCGCCTCCTTCGTCTCCTGCAAGCAGGACATCGTCGACCTCAAAAAATTCCTCAAGGCAAACGGCGGCGGCGACATCGACGTCATCGCCAAGATCGAAAACCAGTCCGGCGTCGACAACATCGACGAGATCTGCTCTGTCTGCGAGGGCATCATGGTGGCCCGCGGCGACCTCGGCGTGGAGGTGCCGTTTACCGAGCTGCCCGCCATCCAGAAGCACCTCATCTCCAAGTGCCGCATGCTCGGCAAGCGCGTCATCACTGCCACCGAGATGCTCGAGAGCATGATCACCAATCCCCGTCCCACCCGCGCCGAGATCAGCGACGTGGCGAACGCCGTCTATGACGGCACCAGCGCCATCATGCTCTCGGGCGAGTCCGCCGCGGGCAAATATCCCATCGACGCCGTGCGCGTCATGAGTGAGATCGCCGAGGAGACCGAGCGCCACATCGACTACACCGGCCTTTTCCGCACCCAGACCTTTGCCATCCACAACCGGGTCGACGCCATCTCCCACGCGGCCTGCACCATGGCCATCGACCTGGATGCCAAGGCCATCGTCGTCACCTCCATCAGCGGCATGACCGTGCGCATGGTCTCCCGCTTCCGCGCGCCCATCACCATCCTCGGCCTTGCTACCGGGGAGCGCGCCTGGTACAAGCTGGCCCTCTCCTGGGGCGTCATCCCGCTGCTGACCGAACAGTTCCCGAGCATGGACGTGCTCAACTACTTCGCCCTCAAGGAGGCAAAGCGCGTTTTGAATCTCGACGACGGCGACACCGTGGTCATGACCGGCGGCAACACCTCCGGCCAGAGCGGCAACACCAACGTCATCCGCATCGAGACGATCTCGTAAAACAAATCGGGGCCGATGTGCATCGGCCCCATTCATCATATTGGAGGAATACCCATGGCAATCGACACCGACCGCAGCCTGCAGACGCAGGTCATATACTCTGTATACGTCCGCGCTCACACCCCGGAGGGGACCTTCCGGGCGATCATCCCCGATCTCGACCGCATCCGCTCCCTGGGCACGGATATCATCTGGTTCATGCCCATCCATCCCATCGGCGTGGAGGGCAAGAAAGGGAGTCTTGGCTGCCCCTACGCAAACCGCGATTACCGTGATGTAAACCCCGCCTACGGCACCATGGAGGATTTCAAGGCTCTCGTTTCTGAGATCCATGCTCGCGGCATGAAGGTCATGATCGACGTGGTGTATAACCACACCTCGCCCGACTCGGTGCTGTACAGGACCCATCCGGAATATTTCTATCACGGCCCCGATGGGAAGCCCGGCAACCGCTACGGCGACTGGGCGGACGTGATCGACCTCGACTACGCTGTGCCGGAGCTCTGGGACTATCAGATCGAGTCCCTGCGCTTCTGGGCCGGTATCGTGGACGGTTTCCGCTGCGACGTGGCGAGCCTTGTGCCGCTGGACTTCTGGAAGAAGGCGCGCACGGCGGTCAAACAGGTCAACCCCGGCTGCATCTGGCTGGCGGAGAGCGTGCACCTCTCCTTTGCCTGCAAGGCGCGCCGCCTGGGCTTTCGCGCCATGCGGGACAGCGAGGGCTTCGAGGCCTTCGACATGGAATACGACTACGACATCCGTGAGGTGTTCGACAAGCTCCTGAACGGGCAATGCCCCCTGTCCCACTGGACGGATATGCTCAACTTCCAGGAAGGGGAGTATCCGGACAACTACAACAAGATGCGCTGCCTGGAGAATCACGACCAGCCCCGCATCGCCTCGCTGGTTCCGGACATGGAAGCGCTCATCAACTGGACGGCCATGCTCTATTTCCTCAAGGGCACCACGCTCATCTATGCCGGCCAGGAGTGGGCCGACGCGCATTTGCCGAGCCTCTTTGAGAAGGAGACCATCAACCGGGAGACCGGCTGCTCCCTCATGCCGCTGATGAAAAAGCTCGCCCGGGCAAAGAAGGAACTCTTCACCGGGGCGGACAGCTTCTGGGCCGCTGCCGACGATCATCATCACATCGCGGTCATGGAGCGGGAGAACAGCGAAAGGCACTGTGTCGGCGTCTTCTCCCTCAAGGCGAAGTGTGCCGAGGTCGCGGTGCCGCTTCCCGACGGGGAATACCTCAACCACATCGGCGGCAACACGGTGGCCGTCAAGGGCGGGAAAGTTTACTGCGACGGCACGCCCCTGCTGCTTGATGAAATAAAATGACAAGACCGGTTGTGGGCCGCTTTGCGCCCAGCCCCTCGGGCTACATGCACATGGGCAACCTCCTGGCCATGCTGCTTGCGTGGCTCGACTGCCGCGCCTTAAACGGCGAGATGGTCTTTCGCATGGAGGATCTGGACCCCGCGCGCTCCAAGCCTGTCTTCGCCGCAGCCATGGCCGACGATCTGCGCTGGCTGGGGCTGGACTGGGATCGCGGCTGGCCGGAGGATGCGCTTTACGCCCAGTCAAAGCGCACGGCGATTTACGAAGATGCCTTTGAAGTATTGAAAGCCCGGGATCTCATCTACCCCTGCTGGTGTACCCGCAGCGAGCGTCTGGCGGCGGCCTCGGCCCCGCACCCCGGCGAGCGGGAGCATGACGGCGGCTGCCGCTGCGCCCGCATGACGCAGACCGGGAGGGAGGCTATGGAGAACACCGGCCGCCGCCCGGCGTGGAAGCTGAGATGCCCGGATGAGGCCATCACCGTTCTCGACGGACATTACGGCACGTTCACCCAGAATCCGGCCCGGGAGGCGGGGGACTTCATCATCCGCCGCGCAGACGGGGTGTTTGCTTACCAGCTCGCAGTAAGTGTGGACGATATGCTGATGGGAGTTACCCGCGTCGTGCGCGGGCGGGACCTGCTGTCCTCAGCCCCGCGGCAGAAGTGGCTCATTGAAACACTCGGCGGCACGGCCCCGGACTACTGCCACTGCCCGCTGCTCACCGGCGGCGCGAGCAAGCTCTCCAAACGCCTCGGCAGTCTCAGCACGCAGGTGCTGCGAAAGGAAAAGCGGCCCGAGGAGGTGGTCGGGGAGCTTGCCTTCCTCTGCGGCTTGACGGACAGCGCCGCACCGATCGCAGCGCGGGAGCTGATCCCCGGCTTCTCCTGGGAGAAGGTACGGACGGAGGATGTCCCGCTTGGTGAATAAAAAACGGCGAATCCGTATCGAAAATACGGATTCGCCGTTTTGTTTGTGGGATAAAACCGGTTTTACTCTTCGTCTGCTTTCCCTTCTGCAGAAGGCTCGGCAGCCGGAGCATCGTCAGTGGAGACGGGCGCTTCTGCAGCTTCCGTCTCTGCGGCGGCCTGAACCGGAGTTTCTGCCTCGACGGGGGCCTCCGCCGTGGGCTCGCCCTCGGCGTCGCCGTCGGTCATGGAGATCTTCTTCGCCGGGCGCTCGATGGTGTTGTCCTCGCGCACCTTGCGCAGCTCCTTGGGCGGCAGGGGCATGAACTCGCCGTGCTCGAAGAAGTAGTTGAATTCCTCGGCCTCCATGGTCTCATGCTCGAGCAGATACTCCGCGATGGCGCGAAGCTGGTCGGCGTGGTCGGTGAGAATCTTTTCGCACATGGCGCTGGCCTCGTCGAAGATCTTCTTGACCTCCTCATCGATCATGCCGGCAGTCTCCTCGGAATAGCTCTTGGTCTGGCCGAAGTCGCGGCCGATGAAGATGGAGTGGCCGGAGTTGTCATAGGAGATGGGGCCCAGGCGCTCGCTCATGCCGTAGCGCATGACCATGTCGCGGGCGAGGGAGCTGGCCTGCTGGATGTCGTTGGAGGCACCGGTGGAAATGTCGTCCAGAAACAGCTTCTCCGCCATGCGTCCGCCGAGGGCCATGACGATGTTTTCAAACATCTCGGATCTGGATTTGAAGTTTTCCAGATCCTCCTGGGGGCGGAAGAGGGTAAAACCGCCCGCGCCGCCGCGGGGGATGATGGTGATATAGTGGACGGGATCGACGTGGGTAAGGTATTTGCCCGCAATGGCATGGCCGGATTCGTGATAGGCGGTGAGCTTTCTGGCTTTCTCGCTCATCTTGCGGCTCTTCTTCTCGGGGCCCATCTGCACCTTGAGGATAGCCTCGTCGATATCTTCCATGTTGATAAAGCGGTGCTTACGGCGCACGGCGAGCAGTGCCGCCTCGTTCATGAGGTTTTCAAGATCCGCGCCCGCAAAGCCCGGGGTGCCCTTGGCGATGGAGTTGAGGTCCACATCCTCGGCGAGCTGCTTGTCGCGGGAGTGGATCTTCAAAATAGCCTCGCGCCCACGGATATCGGGCAGGCCCACATAGACCTGACGGTCGAAGCGGCCCGGACGCAGCAGAGCGTTGTCCAGGATATCCGCGCGGTTGGTTGCCGCCATGACGATGACGCCCTCGTTGTTGCCGAAGCCGTCCATCTCCACCAGGAGTTGGTTGAGGGTCTGCTCGCGTTCGTCGTGCCCGCCGCCGAGGCCGCTGCCTCTCTGACGGCCGACAGCGTCAATCTCATCGATAAAGATGATGGCGGGGGCGGCCTTCTTGGCCTGCTCGAACAGGTCGCGGACACGGCCCGCGCCGACGCCGACATAGAGCTCCACAAAGTCAGAGCCGGAGATGGACAGAAACTGCACGCCCGCCTCGCCCGCGACGGCTTTGGCAAGCAGGGTCTTGCCGGTGCCCGGAGGGCCGACGAGCAGCACGCCCTTGGGGATGCGCGCGCCCATGGCGGTATAGGCCTTGGGGTCCTTAAGGAAGTCGACGATCTCCGAAAGCTCTTCCTTTTCCTCGTCGCAGCCGGCCACGTCGTTGAAGGTCTTCTTGTTCTTCTCGTCGCTGCCGAGTCTGGTGCGGGCCTTGGAGAACTTGGCTATGCCGCCGGCACCGCCGCCGGCACGGCTCATCATGAAGTACCACAGCGCCATCGCGCCGCCCATGACCAGAATATAGGGCAGCATGCTGGCCCACCAGGGCACCACAAAGCCCTCGTCATAGTCGTACTTCTCCAGGATACCCTTTTCGTACTGCTCCTTGATGAGGTCGCCGAAGTCGTTATAGAACACACTGAAGCTGTAGAGGTCGTAGGTCATCTCCTCCGTGGGCAATTCGCTGCTGTCGGTCCTGACCTGGAGAATGATGGTGTTGCCCTCGGTGGTGAAGGACTTGACCTTTTCTTCCTGGAAAAGGTCAACAAGGTCGGAATAGTTTTTCAGTTCCTTGGTGTCCTTGGTGCCGGTCATGGTGAAGATGACAGCGATCATGATCGCAATGAGCAGAACATAGAAGCCAAGGTCTCTGGCGCGTTTCGGATTCAAATTCTTGTCACTTCCTTATAAGGTCAATTGAAAACGCGGTTTTCAATTGATAGACTCGCGCTTATCGCACGCAGCTTACGGGGGACAAGCCGCGTTTGGTCGGTGCGAGAACTCGCATAGCTCGCTTTAGGGTGTTTTTGTCGAAGCGAAGCCCAGCCAAAAACGAATTCAATTATTACATTTCCACTGGGAAATCATAATTTTACGAATAGATTTCCGGCTTGAGGATGCCGATGTAGGGCAGATTGCGGTAGTGCTCGTTGTAGTCGAGACCGTAGCCGACCACGAAGGCATCCGGCACCTCAAAGCAGGAATAGTCGGCATACACGTTGGCCTTGCGGCGGGACGGCTTGTCCATCAATGTCGCAATGGTGATGGAAGCCGGACGGCGGTTCATGAGGTAGCCTTTGAGATAGCTGAGCGTCACACCGGAGTCGAGGATGTCCTCCACGATGATGATGTGGCGGCCCTCAATGTCCTGATTCAGGTCCTTGTTGATCTTCACGGCGCCCGTAGAGCTTGTGCCGCTGTAGGAAGAAACGGCCATGAAGTCCATGGAGCACTTGATGTCCACGTGGCGCATCAGGTCCGCCATGAAGATGAAGCAGCCCTTCAGAACGCCGACAAAGATGGGATCCTTGTCCTTGAAATCCGCGGTGATTTTGCGGCCGATCTCGGCCACATGCGCCTCAAGTTCTTCCTCGGATATGAGCACTCTTTCGATATCGTTCGTCATCTGTTATCTCCCGAATTGTTATTTTGATGGCCCGTTCGCCTTTTTGCGGCGATGCTCGTTCATCAAGGGCAAGGCCCCTTACGAGCAGCGGCCCGTTTCCGTCGCGCAGAATAAGGCACTGATCCCGCCTTTCGCGGGTAAAACCGGCCTCCTTGAAAAGCGCGCTCAGGCGTTTTCTGACACCGCGCCCCAGGGGACGGATGCTGTCACCCGGGCGCCTGCCCGTGCACAGGAGATCGGTAGATACTATCTCATATTTGAGATAAAAAGTCTTGAACAGGTCGTGAATTTCTCCGCGGTATACGCATTCCTGCGTCTCAATCCGAAGCCCAAGCTCCGGGATCTCCAGCGGTTCGCCGGGAACCAGACGTTGATCCGGAAAAGCGAAATCGCTGCTCCTGTTCAGATACAACCGCCCCTGCTCGCGTCTGAGGATGTGGCCCGGCAGTTCCAGAAGGCCGTATTCGCTGCTCCTGGCAAAATCCAGAACCGCCTCGGTGCGCTCCATGGAAAGGCCGGGGAAGAGCAGGCGCACCGCGCGTGAGGCGATCGCCGGGTGCAGCGCGTTGAAGGCTTCCAGTGAAAAGCTGCCGTCCTTCAGCTCACGGCCGATAAAGGCTGCCGCCATTTGAGAAAGGCAGTCCTCATCCCGCGCGGCAAGGAAGGCTGTGCGCTCCGCCGCCTCGGAAAAGCGGGGATTGATCTTAAGCAGCAGCGGCATGATCCGATGCCGGATCAGATTCCGGGTATAGTCGTCACTTTTGTTGGTGCTGTCCTCCACATGGGGGACATTGTTTTCTGTCAGATACGCCTCGATCTCGGCGCGGGACACATGCAGCAGCGGCCGCAGAATCATCCCGCGGCTTTGCGGGATGCCCCGAAGACCCGGTGTCCCGCTGCCGCGCGTGAGATTAAACAGAATCGTCTCGGCATTGTCGTCCAGATTGTGAGCGGTGAGAATCAGATCCGCGCCGACTGCCTCCGCCGTTTCATACAGAAAGTCGTAGCGCAGTTTTCGCGCTGCTTCCTCAAGGCTCATGCCGTTTTGCGCGGCATAAGCGGGCGCATTACTGTGCCCAAGAAGAAAAGGGACGCCATGCTCTCTGCACCAGCTTTCCACAAAGGCCGCGTCCCGCAGGGACTCTGCCCCGCGGATGCCGTGTTCAAAGTGGGCGGCGGTCACGGCATATCCCCTGGACCAGAGAAGATGCAGCAGGCACATGGAGTCTGCCCCGCCGGACACCGCGCACAGCACGCGCATCTCTTTGTCCGGCAGTTCAGAGGTCATCGTCGTGCCTCCGCTCGAGCGAGGTAAAGGAGGTGTACTCGCCCAGCCAGCTCAATTCGACCGTGCCGGTCTGGCCCTTGCGGTTTTTCAGCACGATCGCCTCAGCCAGATTGGGGTTTTCGCTCTCTTTGTTATAATACCCATCACGATAAAGTCCTATCACAACATCGGCGTCCTGCTCGATCGAACCGGATTCACGCAGGTCGGAGAGCATGGGACGCTTGTCTTGTCTCGACTCGTTGGCACGCGAGAGCTGGGAGGCCGTGATGACAGGTACGTTCAGCTCCTTGGCCATGATCTTGAGCATGCGGCTGATATCGCTGACGGCCTGGGTGCGGCTCTCATTGGACCAGGTGTGCCCGCTGCCCGCCGACTGCATCAATTGCAGATAGTCGATGACCACAAGGCCGAGGTCGGCCACGCGCCTGCACTGGGCGTTCATCTCCGACACCGTGAGGGTGGGGTTGTCGTCGATGAGAATGTTGGTCATGCTCAGGGACTGAGCTGCATCGGAGACACTGCGCCACTGCTCCTCGGAGAGCTGACCGGTCAGCAGGTTCTGCAGCGGCACGAGAGAGGCGCGGGACAGAAGGCGCGTTGCCAGCTGTTCGCGACTCATCTCAAGAGAGAAGATCGCCACCGACTTTTTCTGGTTAAGCCCCACATGCAGCGCCATGTTCAGCGCGATACTGGTCTTGCCCATGCCCGGGCGTCCCGCGACCAGGATCAGCTCGGAGTTGTTCAGGCCGAGGATTGTCCGGTCCAGATCGGGGAAACCTGACGGCAGACCCGGGATCGCGTTGCCGGAGGAGGCAGCCTCGTTCATCTCGTCAAAGACAGTCTGCACCACCGACGACACGGGGATGAGCCCGCCCACGTTGCGGCCCTGGCGCAGGGCGTAGATCTTGCGCTCGGCGGCCTCGAGCATGGCTTCGGCCTCACCGCTGCCCTCGTAAACCATGGAGTTGATCTCATCCGCCGCCTCGCCGAGATGCCGCAGCAGCGCACGGTCGCGCACGATGGCGGCGTATTCCATGACGTTTGCGGCGGTGGGGGTGATGCGCATGATCTCCGCGATGTACTCCTCGCAGTTGTCGGTGTACACTCCGCGCACCTTCATCTGCCCCAGTACGGTAACCGGGTCGATGACCATGCTGTAGGAGAACATAGTATAGATGGTCTCGTAAATGTCACGGTTGACTTGAATATAAAATTCGTCCGGCTTCAGCTTTTCAAGAACCTCCGGGATACACTTGGAGTCGATGAGCATGGAGCCGATTACCGCCTGCTCCGCCGGAGCGGAGTGGGGTGTTTTTCTGCCCAGCAGTTCGTCCATCAGGCCTCAATCACCAGCACGTTGACCGTGCCGCTGACCTCATAGCCGAGCTTGGCCTTGACCTGGTAGCTGCCGAAGGTCTTGATGGGGTCGGCCTGGACGATCTTGTTCTTCTCAATCTCAATGCCGAACTGCTCCTTGAGCGCATCGCAGATCTCCTGCGAGGTGACCGCGCCGAAGAGCTTGCCCGCGCCGCCGGCCCTGGCCCGCACGACAACCTGTACGCCTTCGAGTTTCTTGGCGTTGGCTTCCGCTTCGGCCTTCTCACGCGCCTGCTGGGCGGCTTTGGCCTTCTCCTTGAGCTTGAGAGCATTGATGTTGTCGGTGGTGGCCTCAGCGGCAAGGCCGCGAGGGATGAGGTAGTTTCTGGCATAGCCGATGGAGACTTCCTTCAGCTCGCCCTTTTTGCCCTGACCCTTGACGTCGGTATTGAAGATAACTTTCATATGAAAAACTCTCCTTTCGAGACAAAACTTCTGAATGTGTTATATTTTCCCCGAGGGATTCAAAACCGTTTTTGACGGGGCTTTGCCTCGGAAAAACTCCCTGAGCCGAGCATAGCGAGGCCTCGCGCCGACCAAACAAGGCCTCTCTCACGCGGGGCCTTGCGCGATAAG
>JBGUQD010000046.1:0-5520 GCA_045130755.1 Candidatus Limivicinus sp.
CGGCATTGAGACCGCCTCCGGCGTGCCCCAGAGAGACAAGGTCGCGACCATCAGCAAGGAAGACGTCCGCAAGATCGCCGAGCAGAAGTTGCCCGACCTCAACTGCACGGACATCGACTCCGCCATCAGCATGATCGCCGGTACCTGCCGCTCCATGGGCGTCATCGTCGGGGACTGAGTCCCAAACGTGGGAGGATAAACAAATCCGACTCAACCACATTTTAGGAGGAAATTAAATTGTTTAGAGGAAAGAATTATAAAGAGAGCTCCAAGCTCATTGATAAACAGAACCTGTACGACCCCATGGAAGCGCTGAACCTGGTGTGCCAGGCCAGCAAGGCCAAGTTCGACGAGACCGTCGAGCTGCACCTCAAGCTCGGTGTTGACGGCCGTCACGCCGACCAGCAGGTCCGCGGCGCCATCGTTCTGCCCAACGGCACCGGCAAGACCGTGCGTGTGCTGGTCTTCTGCCCGCCCGAGCAGGTGGACGAGGCCCTGGCAGCCGGTGCGGATTACGCCGGCGGCATGGACTACGTCGAGAAGATCCAGAAGGAGAACTGGTTTGAGTTCGATACCGTGATTGCCAACCCCAAGATGATGGGCACCGTCGGCCGTCTCGGTAAGATCCTTGGCCCGAAGGGCCTCATGCCTTCCCCCAAGGCCGGCACCGTCACCTCGAACGTGGCCCAGGCCGTCAAGGAAGCCAAAGCCGGTAAGGTCGAGTACCGTCTGGACAAGACCAACATCATCCACTGCCCCATCGGCAAGGTGAGCTTCGGCGCCGAGAAGCTGTACGAGAACTACACGGCACTGGTCGCGGCCGTCATCAAGGCCAAGCCCGCCGCCGCAAAGGGCCAGTACATCCGCTCCTGCGTCACCGCCTCCACCATGGGCCCCGGCATCAAGATCAACGCTCAGAAGCAGCTGTAATCTGATATACGGATACAAAAACCGCTCCGTCGTTTGACGGGGCGGTTTTTTGACAGGAAGAAACGCTCCCGGTTTCCCGGGAGCGTCCTTTGTTCATAGCGTTATTTTACTGTTCGTTCTTTCTGCGCTTGCGCGTCCGGGTGAGGATCATGGCCGCGCCGGTCAGGGAGGTCACACACAGGGCTGCCCACAGGCCGAGCCTGGATTCGTCCGCCGTGCGCGGGGAGGAATTCGAGCGGTTGAAGATGATCTTGTAATGCTCCGGTCCTTCCATGGGGGTGACGGTGACAATTGTTTCCTCACCGACGTTATGATAGCTGCCGTTGTTAAGGTTCCAATGGCCATAGCTTCTGGAGGAAGGCCGGATCGTCAGCGTGATTGTATCCTTGGTTCCTTCTCTTACCACCCACATATTGCTCTTGCCTGTATACTTAACATTGGTGGTAGATGTTGCAGACGTCATTTTTGTACCGTCAAGCTCCATCCAGGCAGTACCGTAGCTTGTTGAAGAAGTGCTGCCGGAACCTGTCGAGGAATCGGTTTCGCTTGTCGACGAATACCTGAGCGTAAACCAACGCTCTACAACGATGGAATCAGACTTAACTTCCGTTCCAATTATACGGAACAGATACTTGCCGGGTTCCAGGACCGACATTACGCCTTCATCACTCAGCTGGATTGTGCCTTTCTCAATTGCCGTGGTAACCGCGGTCCAGGTTTCTCCTCCGTCTGTGGAGTATTCCATGTTCTTGGTGACACCTTCGATTTGACCAACCCGTGCATACTCGGTAATAGCTTTCCGGTCAATGATATCAACAAGATCCTGTTTCCACTTTACACTGGTCAGTCCTTTGGCGACAAGTTTATAGTTGCTTAGGGCCCAGGCATCACCCTTTGTTACGCGGCAGGCAATTCTTTTGCCGTTATACTCAGATTTGGGAGCATAGGTCTCATTGGTCTCGCCGGAGATTGCATGCCAGCCGGTTCCTGCTGTGGTTTTGCCATACCAGTACCACTGGTAGGAAAGGTCTGTGATTCCCACAGCATTGTTGATTTTTGCCGTCAGCGTTTCGCCCACATAGGCGGCCGTGCCGGTGCCGCTGATGGAACCGGTAATATACACCGGCCCTATCCATTTGGCATAAAGTGTTACATCTTCTGATGTTGTAATGCTCTCCAGTGCCGTGCCGGTGCATTCCTTGTTTTCGTACCAGCCGTCGAAGAGATAATAGCTGCGTTTATATACATCTTTGTCAAGCGCTGTTTCTACATTTTTGGGAACATCCTGTGTCTTATGCGCAGTCGAAGTATCGTAGTTGGGGTCAAAAGTAACGGTGGCTGTCTCCGCCCAGCAGGCATAGAGCGCAAGCTTTTGTGAGGTGAAAGCGTCTTTTTTGACTGTCCCCTTATCTTTGATCGTCGGAACGTTGCTGTCATCCGTGCACCAGCCGGTGAACATATAATCAGTATATGTGAAGGGGTTCGATTTAAGTGCAACGCCTTCGTCTCCTGCCTCGGTAAACGCACTTTCCAGAATGATCTGTTCGGCTGTACTGACGTCCGCTTCCCCTTCTTTTCTCGTACCGCCGCTGCCATCGAACGTCACGGTATACTTTTTATCCCACTGCGCGGTCAGCGTGGTATTGTCCGTGAAGGTGACTTCTTCGCCGGGATCGTAAGATTCGTCCTCCTTCGTCCAGGCTACGAGGGCATAGCCGTCTTTGGTGCATTCCTCAGCCGTTGGGAGCGTAAGTTTTCCGTTTTCATCGGTTTGGCGGGAAGTCTCACCGGTGAGTGTGCCGCCGTCAGGATCTAAGGTCACAGTGCAGGGGGCTGCGTCAAACGTCTCGGTGTCGCTGATAAATAATTCGCCATCTGTTGAAGGCGCAGCCGTGGGTTCCGCAGAGTTAACCGCCGCCGAGTTGCCTTGCGCAGTAATGAACGTGTCGAGCCTTTTCCGGTTAAGAGCAAAAGGGTCGGCCGCTCCTTTCCGAATCATGGCAAAGGGAGAAAAGGACTTTGCATTCTTGACGATAATCACGCCCTGTTCGAGATTGACCTCAATCTCCATGAGCTCCCATTCGCCAGTCTTCTCGTTGAAGTGGTACACCTCAAGCGGAGCACCATCGGGGTCATAGTCCTCGGGTATGGGCATGACAAAGTCAATACCGCCTACGATTTCCAGTTCTTCTTCCGAAAGCTTTGTATTGTCGTCCTTATGGAGCGGCGTCACGTCCATGACGTTCAGGATCGTGGTCGTCTCGGCGTCCAGGCCCAGATCATCCATAGATTCCTTGAAATTATCGACAATCGCGGGGTCAGTCTCGCCCACCGTCATCTGCATGTTTTCGCGGATCTCTTCTCTGGTGGGAAGCTCGGCTTCGTCCCTGGTCTCGTCCGCAGCCTGCTCGACAGACTCCTGCTTGTCCTCTTCACCCTCGACGGGGACAACAGCCTCAACCTCGTCCTTTTCTTCGTTCACGTCGGGGTTTTCTTCCTTGTTTTCTTCAACATTGTTGACATCGTCCGCGGGCTCCGCGTCCTCGGAAGAGGCCTCGATCTCCACGGGAGTCACTAAGTCGGGGTCTTCAGCACCGCAGATTTCGCACACGCCGTCCACATAGCGGTGTCCCGAAGGCGCGAGCTCCAGATAACCGCTTTTCTCACCGCAGTCTGCACAGTAATGGTAGGTCTCCCAGCCGGGCTGCTCACAGTCGGCGGGCTGATAATCGACCTCTACCCAGGTATGTCCCTTGGGTTCGACGGAGAACTTGTACTTTGCGTCAAGCTCAGTAATGGCGTTGACAAAAATCTGCTCAAAGTCCGCCTGTTCGCCGTTGGCACGGCGCTGGGAAAGCTCGGTCTTCAGGCGCTCCATCGCCTGATTCCAGTCCTCCTCCGCCGTCACACCGCAGCGTTCCCCGGTGTACGGGTTCACATTTATGCAGGATTTCCAATAGACCGCCCCGGTGACACAGTCGCCCGGTTCTTCGGGGTTGACAAGAAAGTCCTCGTTCACGACCTCACCATATTTGTGCCCGTCCTCCTGAAGCCGGCCGTTCACCCAGATGAAGCCGGAGATTTCCGTCCCCTCAGGGATCTCGATCTCTTCCGCGTGCGCATACGCCAGGGGCAGCAGCGACAACACCATCAGCGCCGCCAGTATGATCGCGAAGATCCTAACAGTACTCTTTTTCATGATGTGAAACCTCTCAATCTTGAGAACTTTGTCAACAATCATATCTTTTCTGACTATGAATCAGCATTTATTATAGCATACCCCTTTGCGGCGTGCAAGGCTTTTGTTGGCAGTTGTTGACAGTAATTTATAATTTATGTCAACTGCCGCGGCGCCGAAAAAAACGGGAGGGGTTCATCCCCTCCCGCAATGCGTTTATGTAATGCTGTTGTTTACTTCTTCTTGAGCTCGGCCAGGATCTCGCCCAGCAGTTCTTCGGTGGTGGGGCCCTTCGGCTCCTCGGCTGCGGCGGCTTCCTCTTCTTCCTTCTGTTTTTTCAGTGCTTTTTCAGCAAGCTCCTTGGCCTTGTTCATGGCCTTGATGACAGAGAACAGCACCAGGGCGATGACCAGGAAGTTGATGACCGCGCCGATGAAGGTGCCGAGGCCGAGAACGACGGCTTCTGTTCCGGCAGCCTCATCCGCTGCGCGCAGGGTGATGTTCAGGGCATCGGGGTTCGGGGACTTGAACAGGACCGCCAGCAGCGGGGTGACCACGTCAGCCACCAGGGAGCTGGTGATCGCGCCGAACGCGCCGCCGACGATCACGCCGATGGCCATGTCCATCACGTTGCCCTTGGAGATGAAGGTTTTGAATTCTTCAAAGAACTTTTTCATGGGGATACTTCCTTTCTTATTATTTATTATTTTGGGTTACTGATTTGGATAGTGTGGAGTTTGGAGTTTAAGTTACAAACTCCTAACTGTTCTCACGCCTTCGGCATGAGAACCTTTGTGCCGCCCATGTAGGGCCAGAGCACCTCGGGAATGGTGACGCTGCCGTCAGCCTGGAGGTGGTTCTCCAAAAAGGCGATCAGCATACGCGGAGGCGCTACGACGGTGTTGTTGAGGGTGTGGGGCAGATAAGTTCTGCCGTCCTCGCCCTTGACGCGCATGCGCAGACGGCGGGCCTGGGCATCGCCCAGGTTGGAGCAGGAGCAGACCTCGAAGTACTTCTGCTGACGGGGACTCCAGGCCTCGATGTCGCAGGACTTGACCTTGAGGTCGGCAAGGTCGCCGGAGCAGCACTCGAGCTGGCGCACCGGGATCTCCATGCTGCGGAAGAGCTCGACGCTGAAGCGCCACATCTTCTCATACCAGGCCATGGAATCCTCGGGCTTGCAGACCACGATCATCTCCTGCTTCTCAAACTGGTGGATGCGGTAGACGCCGCGCTCCTCAATGCCGTGGGCGCCCTTCTCCTTGCGGAAGCAGGGAGAATAGCTCGTGAGGGTCTGAGGCAGGCTCTGCTCGGGGATGAGCTGATCGATGAACTTGCCGATCATGGAGTGCTCGCTGGTGCCGATGAGGTAGAGATCCTCGCCCTCGATCTTGTACATCATGGCGTCCATG